>CAZMFH010000026.1:0-6561 GCA_964565485.1 uncultured Verrucomicrobiota bacterium
GGTGTTCGCATATCCTGGCGCGCGTAGAAAGCTGGAATCAATACTTTGATCAGGCTGAATACAAGCAGTCCGGGAGCATAGCATTGGACGGCAATAGTGGTCATTTTGGTGGTAAGAGACGAAAAATCACCGCGTTCATAGGCAAGGCGGACAATCGGTTCGGCCAGCACCAGCATGCCGACGGCCGCCGGGAGCATGATAAAGATGATTTGACGCAACGAATGATTGAGTGTATCGAGGATCAGGTCGTTACGGTTGCGCGCGGCATGTCCGGAAAGGGTTGGCAGCAGAATTGTGCCAAGCGCCGTGGCAAAAATGCCGAGTGGAAAATAAATCAGGCGTTCAGCGTAGTAGAGGTATGAGGCTGCGCCCAGGCCAATGAAAACAGCCACCAAGCGGTTGAGCAGCACATTGATCTGTGTTATGCCCACGCCCAGCATGGCTGCGCCCATCAACTGCCATACTCGGCGTGTGCGTGGGTCGCCCCAATCCGCAGAAAAGGCAAGGCGGAAACCAAGCCGCGCGAGGAGCGGCAACTGCATAACCGCCTGAATGAGACCGGCCACAATCACACTCCAGGCGACGGCGATAATGCGCCAGTCGCCTTCAACGGGCAGATAAGGGCAAACGAACCAAAGCGCGGCGATCATTACGATGTTCATTGTTACCGGTGTTGCTGCCGGCAGCATGAAACGGCGCAGCGCATTGAGCATGGCCGAAAAAAAGGCGGTTAGGCAGATGAAAAACATGTAGGGCAACATGATCCGCAACAGTTCCAGAATCATTTCGATACGCGGACTGAGCGGCAGCAGGATGATTGCCAGTGAAGCCAGCAAAATGATCGTTGCCACCAGAGCGGCCAGCGTCAGGCTCAGAAAAGAGAACATGTTTCTTGCAAAACTCCAGACTTGGGCCTGACCTTGTTTCTCGATTGTTTCGCTGAAAACCGGAACAAATGAAGAAGAAAGCGCGCCTTCTCCGAATAAACCGCGGAACAAATTGGGAATTGTGAACGCCACGACGAATGCATCCATCGCCAGTGAACTGCCGAAGAGCGCAGCCATGGCAATATCGCGAATAAATCCGAAGGCGCGGCTTAAAAAAATAAAAAAACCGACCATGCCAGCCGATCGTATAATGGTTCTGTTTTCCAAAACTCTTTTCCTATAAGGTCTTGCTCGGCATGTCCGGTGGTTTTAGCATGATCGGGCGGCGAATGTTCAGGAGCTTGTGTCGGATGCCTGGTCATCTGTTTTGGGTTGGTCGGCATTGTTTTGGGATTGCACGTTAATGCGTTCCCAAAGCTTGGCATATTTAAAAAACACGCCGGTTGCGCTCAGCATGGCAATGATCAGGCCGCGATACCCGTCTTTAAATCCGCCTTTCAGGCAAAAACCCTTGAAGAATCTGAAAAGCGGACGAAAGATCAGGTCTATTCCGGAAAAACGCCTGCCTTCCTCAAGCATGCCCGCTGAGGCAATCGTGGAAAAACGATTGGTGGTCATGATTTGGTCTGCAATATCGTCGTAAGTGTAATGATGCAGACATCCGTGCAGGCGTTTGATTGGTCCGTTGACGACAACGTGATCGTGCGGTTCGCGTCCCGTGCAAACGCCTTTTTCCTTGAGGTAAAGACGCATTTTGACGTCCGGCCACCATTCGCCGTGTGTAATCCATTTGCCGAGGAAAAAAACCTTGCGCGGGAATTCATAGCCGACGTACTGGCGGTTATTGCCGTTTTCAAACTCGGCAATTATTTCATCGCGCAGTTCCGGAGATACTTCCTCGTCCGCGTCTATAAAGAGAATCCAGGGATGCGAGGCCATCTTTTTGATCAGATCTTTTTGGCCTACATATCCCAGCCAGGCATGCTGATAGACACGATTGGTGAATTGCCGGCAAATTTCAACCGTGCGGTCTTTGCTGAAACTATCCACCACCACAATTTCATCAACCCAGTGCAGGCTTTCCAGACAACGCTGGATAACGCTTTCTTCATTGCCGACCGTCAGGCAGGCTGAAATTTTGTCGCGCATGTTTTGGTTTCCATTAATTCGATGGCCGCTGTGGCAACCATTGCGGGTGTGATTCTGCGCAGGGCGGACGGGGCTTCCGGGTCGTTGCGCGCGATATCGCGCTTTTGCATTTGACTGTTTTGAAGCACTCTTGTCTGTTGTCCCAAAGGACCTGTTTTGGCCGGATTGGTAATGCCGAAAATTGCCGCTACCGGCGTTCCGGCGGCAGTTGCCAGATGCATGCCGCCACTGTCATTGGCGATGGCCACATTGCATAACGACAACACGGCGGTCAATTCGCCCAACGAGGTTTGGCCGGCGAGGTTTAATGCTGCGCCTTTCATGCCGCGCACAACCTGTGCCGCCAATTCCCGTTCATTTGCAGATCCAAGCACCACTATATTACAAGCGCAGTGTTTTTTCAAGATTTGTCCGGCGGCCGCAAAATATTCCGCCGGCCAGCGTTTGGCGGCGCCATAAGCCGCGCCCGGGATCAAAGCGATCAGCGCGCCGGGCGGCATTGTGCCAAGCAGGATTTGCGCACGTTCGATCAATTCAGTCCCAGGCCGCAGGCGTGGCGGTTCGAGCGCATCGGGGGGCATGCCCAGGAGGTGCATGTATTCATAAGCCTGGTGGGTGCACGCAGCGTCCGGCGCCGGTTGAACAACATCGGTTAAGAGCCTTTTGCGGAAGTGGCCGGATGCGCCGATCCGCTGCGGAGTACGCGCCAGAAAGGGGATGAGCGCCGAGCGCAATGAGTTTGGCAGCACAAAAGCAGTGGCGAATCCGGCAGCGCGCGTTGCCTGTGCGGCGCGCCGGATTTCCGCAAGCGCATGGCCGCAGATCCATACTTCGTCCGGCGCCGGATGTAACAGCCAGAGTGGACGCATGGCGGGTTTAACCAGCATGACGATGCGTGTTTGCGGATAGGCGCGGCGATAAGCTTGAATGGCGGGCATGCTCATGAGGCTGTCGCCCAGCCAGTTTACTCCGACGATCAAAATTCCGCCCGCCCGGCGCGCCGGTTGGTTATCGGAAACAGATTCTTGAGATGCAGGCATGGAAATCATTCACTCCGCTTAACAATTCTATTTCGACACGCAGGAAAAAGACCGGCACATCCTGTCTTTCAATCTTGGGGAAACGGACGGCGTCTTTTTCCGTTGTAATCACGGCGGCGGCTTGTTGTTTTTTGGCTTTGTTGATCAGATCAATTATTTCCTGCTGTGTGTAACGGTGATGATCGGCGAAGCGCTTCAAATAGACCAGCACGCCGCCCAAGCGGATGACTTCTTGTTCGAATCCGCGCGGACTGGCGATGCCCGAAACCAGCGCCACGGCGCGGCCTTTCAGAAAGTCGAGCGGGAAACGTTCGTTGGTGTAAACATTTTGCAGGTATTTCGGACGATGGGCGCATTCCGAAATTTCGGCTTTGGGGTTCAGTTCGCGTAATTGCGCCTTTAGTTTTTCCGAGGCCGGACCGCCGGTTGATTTGGTTATAAAGATGAAATCAGCCCGACGGATATTGCCGATTGGTTCGCGCAACAGACCGCGCGGCAGGCAATAACCGTTGCTGAACGGCTGTGTGCAGTCAACCAGCACGATTTCCGCGCGATGTTTAAGCCTGCGGTACTGGAATCCGTCGTCGAGCAGGAGCGTGTCGCAGTGCAGTTTTTCAATGGCGTAACGCCCGCTTTTGACGCGATCTTTGTCCACCAAGACAGCCACGTTGCGCAGGTTTGATGCCAGCATGTATGGTTCGTCGCCGCTCATGGCGGAATCAAGGAGCAGGGCGCGTCCGTCAGAAACGATGCGTGGCGTCCGCCGTGCTTCACGTCCTGTTGTTTTATCCAGCATCCGCTTCCAAAAGCCGTGTTCGACCTTTTTGTAGCCCCGGCTCAGAATGGCGACATGCCGGCCTTTTTGTTCAAGGGCGCGCGCAAAAACTTCCACAATCGGGGTTTTGCCGGTGCCGCCCACTGTTAAATTGCCGATGCTGATGACCTGGCATCCAAGGGTGTGGTGGCGCGCAATGCCTTTGTCAAAGAGGAAATGCCTTATGCGCACACAGAGCGAATAGATGCGCGCAAGCTGTCTTAAAATAATCCGTAGTATTTCCGCCGCCTGTCCGGGACGCTGGTCGTGGATGACAGAGAGGAAGAAACGCTCGATTTTTTCTTTGTTATTCAAGCCCACTTGCGTTTGCCTTTAAGATGCCGGTGATGTTGTTTTTATAACGGTTGAATGCCGAATGCTATCACCGCGTGTGCTGGTTCGTCAAGTTTGTGTTCCATAGCCCCCAGACAATCATGGCGGTTGGCAGATTGAACAGATATGTGTGCTGCGTTGCGCCACTTGCATGCGTTTGATTGGTTGACCGCAACGCGGACAGGGCCGTCCGGTCCGGCGGAATACACGCAGGGTATTTTGATTTTTCCCCGGCTGCCCGGCAACGCGCCGGTAATTGGCTGCGCCATCGCCCAATGATGTGCCGCCGTTTTTGATGCCGCGCCGCAGTGTCAGGCGGATTGCCCGAAAGAGACGTTGTGCTTCTGCGGCGGAAACGGTTGCAGAACTGCGCTGTGGATGAAGCTGCGCCTCCCAAAGCGATTCGTCGGCATAGATGTTGCCGATTCCCGCCAAAAATGTTTGATCGAGCAGAAGTGGCTTTAGTTGGCGGCGGCATGCGCTCAGACGGCGCAACAGTCCGTGTGGCGTGAATGCTTTGCTGAGCGGTTCCGGTCCCAGCCTGCCAAGCACAAGTTCCGGTTTTTTGGCGATCAGCCAGCGTCCAAACCGGCGTGGATCCCGGTAGCGCAATTCATATCCGTTATCAAGGTCGAGAATAATATGCTCGTGCGGTTTGTGCGGCGTTTGCGGCGCGCACAATTCAAGGTGGCCGCTCATGCGCAGATGAATCAGCGCAAAATTTTGCGGCGCAAGTTCCATGACAATGAATTTTGCGCGGCGGCGCAATGCGGTTATAATCCGGCCCTTGAGATGGCGCGCAAAATTTTGCGGCGCCAAGGGTGCGATCAGGCTTGTGCAATTGATGCGGACGCCGCGAATACGGCGTCCGATTAATCCGCGTTGCCGTAGTTCGCGTGTTATCGTTTCAACTTCGGGCAGTTCCGGCATGGTTGTTTGCCTTCATTTTGGTTGTGGATTTTGGTCTGGTTCTTCGCCCCAGCATGGTTCGACCAGTTGCAGGGCTTCGTCGGCGGGTTCGCTGCGATTAATGCCCTCATAAAGCGCGGTTACATCCGACCATGGCCGCAGGCGCATGATTGTTGTGTCGCCGGGCCGCAGACGCGCGAAGCGTGTGCGGATATTGTCGCGCATGCTGTAAACATACACCAAGGCTTGAACTCCGTTTGGCGCGGTGTCGCTGCTTTCAAGTTCAATCAGATGAATGGCTGTGATATGGTCTTGATAGGGCACGCTTCCCGGCCGTGGCGCGGGCGAGATGGAGCGTACGACCGCCCGTACATTAAGGGCTTTGCCGGGCGCGGGAACAAAGAACGGCATTTTTTGGGGAGCGCCTGCGCGCATATCAATTGCTTTCCAGTCGCCATGAGCCAGTTCGCGTGTGGCAAATTGCCAAATGACTATGCGTTTGCCCGCCAATCGGTTATGGCCGCGCGCCAATTCGCGCGCGAGGATTGCGCGGGTGGCGTAGGCGGCATTGTCGTTGATGACGATACGGTCAAGCGGCCTTTGCAATTCGAAGCTCAGTTGTTCAACAAATCCGGCGCTTTCACCCCAGTTCATGGCGGCAAGGGAGTAGATGTTGCAGAAACTGTCGCCGAGCACGAGGATCTCGGCTTTTTCATCAGCCTGCCAAAACTCGCCGCGTCTAGTTTCGATTTGGCGTAGTTGCACGTTTTCCGGCGCGAAAACGCTGGTTCCGGGCGGCAGTTGCAACATGGCGGCCAGATCGCCGCGATTGGTTGCGGTTACGCGTAAAGACTGATAGGCGGCATGGGGGCGTGGCGGCAGATGGACATGTGTGTTAATGAAAAGCGCCAGGCTGTGTGCTGCGCGTGTGATGGATTCAGGACGCCAATGAGTGTCCGTGGCCAGGTAGGCGTCAGATGAATTGCCTTGCAGAATGGCGGTGGAAGGGTCGTGGATCAACACACCATCGCGGCGCAGACCCTTGAGCATTTCCTGATAGGAAGAGTTTTCGAGCGGCAGTGTAGCGCTTGCGGTTCGGCCTGAAAATTTATCCGGCTGAATGGCCGGTTTTGAGGGGGTTGGCAGCAGGATTAACGTAATGCCCTGTTTGCGCAGGTAACGATCAAACGACAAAATCGCCTGGCGCGGGTCCGGTTGGGGCGTGGCAACCCATTCCGAAACATCCTTGCGCCGCCTGGCAAGTTGTTTTGGATTAAGAAACCCCGCTCCGGTCAGATAATCAAGATCGGGACGGTAGAATAACCAGCCGGCTTGGCCGCAATAGACTTTTTCGTTGCCGGCGCCGAGCCAGGCGGCAAGCATGTATTGGATTTGCGGACGTATAAGCTTTCCGATGGCGGATTCGTCT
>CAZMFH010000026.1:6571-17578 GCA_964565485.1 uncultured Verrucomicrobiota bacterium
TCTTCACGCGTGTTTTCGAATGTTTGAATTTTGTGCAGGAGCAGGCGGTTGCCCGCAAAAATGCGTCGGGGCAATCCGCCCGGCGCTTGAACGAATGCGCGTTTCAGATCAGGCATGCTGTGGATGAAGTCGTAAGATTGCGGCCAGGCGGATGCGCGCGCGCCAGATTGATATGCGCGCCGGTCATGCATGTGTTGCATTAATGGTCCGGCGCAGATAATTGCCAGAAAAATGAGAATCAGCGTCAAGGCCGTGGATTGCCGGATTTTTGTCGTTCCGGCCTCGCGCATGGCTTGCTCTTCACGTGTCAGATGGATGGTTTGTTTCGGCGGCATGGTGTGACTGGCTAAAAAATAAAATAAATAAACGGGTTAAATGATTGGGTTAGGAGAATGGCCAATGTCAAACAAAACAGCAATACGATCAAAGCGGCTTTGATGGCAGTGATTTCGCGTGTCCAGTTCCATGTTTGCGGGGCGCACCAGGTGATGAGGGCGGAGAGCCCGAATGTGCCCAGATAGTAAGGTTGCAGAAAAATTCCGCTCAGCAGTCCGGAGTTGGCAGTGGCCTTATTAAGGCCGAACATGCATTGTAAATATTGAATGGCATCGGCCGGATTGGCGGCGCGGAAAAAAACCCAGGCGATGGTAACAATCAAAAAAGTCAGCCCCATCCGCAGGATGCCGGGCAGGCGCTTATAAAGGCTTTGTTTGCCGATCATGCGTTCCAGTCCCAACCAGCAGCCATGAATTGCTCCCCAGATGACAAAATTCCAGGCGGCGCCGTGCCATAATCCGCCCAGGAGCATGACCAGCGCCAGATTGATATAAGTGCGCGTCCGGCCAAAACGGTTGCCGCCCAGCGGAATATAGAGATAATCGCGCAGCCAGGATGAAAGCGAAATATGCCAGCGATGCCAGAATTCGGTGATGGATTGCGAACGATAAGGAGAGTCGAAGTTTTTCGGAAAAACAAAACCAAGCATCAGGCCAAGGCCGATGGCCATATCCGAGTAGCCGCTGAAATCAAAATAAATCTGAAAACTATAAGCCAGAATGCCGTGCCAGGCATCCGCGATGCCCAATGATTCGGCCTGGAAAGCCAGATCGGCGATCTTGCCGCAGGGATTGGCAAGGATGATTTTTTTGGCAAGTCCCAGGCAAAGAAAGGCAATGCCGCGCGCAAATTTTGCGATGGTCAGGGTTCGCGATTGCATCTGATCGGCAACTTCCGAAAATCTGATGATCGGGCCGGCGACCAATTGCGGAAACATTGAGACGTAGCAGGCAAAGTCTGTAAAGTGGCGCAGCGCTTTGGCCTGCCCGCGATAAACGTCTATGGTATAACTCATTGACTGGAATGTGTAGAAACTGATGCCGAGCGGGAGGGTAATGCGCATGATGACGTTCAACTCCGGCCAGCCAAGCCATTGCGTCAGGAGATTGAAATTGGCGGCGGCGAAGTTGAAATATTTAAAAAAACCGAGCAGCGCAAGATTGGAGATGATTGAGATTGTCAATGCTGTTTTCTGGCGGCGCGTGCGTGTTGCGGATTGTTCGAGCTTGTGTTGCGGCGCGCGCCAATTCCATCCGTTGGCGGCGATTAGCATGCCGCAGACATAATCCACCACTGTCGAAACCAACATCAAGATCATGAAAAGCGGATTGGCCCAGCCGTAAAAGGCGTAGCTGAGCAAGGTCAGGAGGGCATGGCGCGCGCGTTGCGGCACAATATAATACAAGCAAATGGCCGCCGGCAGGAAATAAAATAAAAATAAATAGGAACTAAAAACCATGGTCGCAAATTTTGCCTCAATACATTGCGTCTGTCGCGGATTCGGGCATTTGGATCATATTTGCTTTTGAATCATACTGTTCTCCTGTCGTCAGGTCAAGAAGAGCTGCTGGTTGTTAATCTGTTTTTGATTGCTTGGTTTTTGAAAAGAGTGTATGAATCTTGTTGTGTTGCGGGAGGTGATGGCGTCAACAAAGGAGGGATGGTTATGCGCTTTTCAAGAATCATGATCTGTCTGGGTGGTTTTTTCGTCTGCGCGATGTTGGCGCAAGCCGGTACGGCTTTGCAATGGTATTTACGGGAGAGCGGGGTTGCCAAGACGCTGACAGGCGTCGCTTACGGCCAGGGTCGTTACGTTGCGGTTGGCGGCAGCAATCATGTTTTGCTGTCGTCTGACGGTATGGCCTGGACGGCCAAAACTCCTTTTGTTTCCGGCGACGATTTGCGCGGTGTGGCTGCCGGGAACAATTGCTTTGTTCTTGTTTCGCGTACGCAGGCATGGCGTTCCGATGACGGCAGCAATTGGACGCCGGCGGCAAATCCGGCTGCGGCGATTTTTCACAGAGTGCGTTTTATCAACGGTGACTTTTATGCCGTTGGTAATTATGCGGCTGTTTTCCGGTCGCGCGACGGTTTGCAGTGGAATGTGTTGCTTGATAATCAGCATAGTAATTTTTGTTATGATATCACTGCGGGAGCCGGGATGCTTGTGGCGGTTGGCGAAAAGCAAGACGGCAAGATCTTTGTAACCCGTTCTTTTAATAATGGCGCTTCCTGGATTGAAGCTCCGCAAACAATTGCAAACACATTGCGTTCGGTGGCCTACGGGAACGGACGTTTTGTTGCGGTGGGTGGCGAGGCTTATCCCAATCCTTTGATGATCACATCCACCAATGGCGCGGACTGGACTGTGGTCGGCAATGTCGGCGAGGATCTGTTTCAGCGGGTGATTTTTGAGGATGGCGTTTTTGTGGCTTGCGCAGGAGGCGGCACGGTTTTGATGTCTGCCGACGGATTGCGCTGGACGCGGCAATGGCCGGAGGAATCGCCGGTAACTGGCAGCTCGATTAATGATCTTTGTTACGCTGAGGGGCGTTTTTTGGGGGTTGGTTATCGCGGAACGATTGTGCAGTCGGCGCCGTTGCGTGTTGGTCCGGCTGTCATGGCCAATGGTGTGCGCGCATCAATCGTGCTTGAGTCGCAGGAAAAGCTGACGCTGTCGGTGGCGATGTATGCCGGCGAATATGCCGGACGCATCAATGTGGATTGGTGGATTATCGCTTATGCGCATGCTGCCGGAGCATGGTTCTGTTATACGCCGGATGGATGGCAACCTTTTTCAGGATGGAGTGCGTGCCGGCCGGCATACCGGGGTGTTTTGGTTGATCTGGATGATACGGTCTTATTGCGGAACATTAAAATGCCTGCTGGCAATTATACCTTTTATTTTGCGATTTCTGCGCCCAGCGACGGTGTTTTTGCTCCCGATAATCCGGCAAAAACAATGATGGCCGATGCCGTCAATGTCAGGGTGCGCAACTAATTGTGATGTCAATGATTGTTGTGGCGCTTATGGCGCGGCACGTCAGATGGAATGAGGTGGCTGATGCGTTTTTTTGATCGTAAAAAATACACTTCGATCTATGTTCGCAAACGGGATTTGCCGGCCGGGCTTTGGGTTAAATGCCAGGATTGCAGCGAAATTGTCTATAAGCATGAGATTGAACAGGAACACGGGGTTTGTCCTAAATGTTCCAGCCATTTTCCCATTTCAGCGCGGGAACGCTTAAGCCTGATGGTGAATGAGGGGACTTTTAAGGAATGGGACGCCGATCTGGTCAGCGCCGATCCGTTGCGGTTTGTCGGACAAGTTGCCTACTCCGACAAACTGAAGGAGGCGCGTCAGAAGAGCGGATTGAAAGATGCCGTTTTGTGCGGGCAAGGCGTGATGGGGGCTTTGCCGGTTGCCTTGGGCATTATGGATTTCAGTTTTTTGGGCGGCAGCATGGGGGCGGTCGTGGGTGAAAAGGTAACGCGTCTGTTTGAGCGCGCGATTGATCAAAAGCTGCCGGTCGTTACGGTTTGCGCGACGGGTGGCGCGCGTATGTACGAAGGATTGTTCAGTTTGATGCAAATGGCCAAAACCAGCGCGGCAGCAGCGCGTTATGCACAGGCCGGATTGCCTTTTATTTCGGTGTTGACGCATCCCTCAACGGCCGGGGTGATGGCCAGCTTTGCCACATTGGGCGATGTGATCATCGCGGAGCCGAAGGCTTTGATTGGTTTTGCCGGGCCGCGCGTGATCAAGGAAACCACGCGTGAAGATGTTCCCAAGGGTTTTCAGCGTTCGGAGTTTGTGCTTAAACATGGCCTTGTGGACATGATTGTGCAGCGCAAGGATCTGACCGCCACTCTGATCCGATTGATCGCTTTTATGTTGCGCTGAGTCCGGCCAAGGAGTAGGAAAATTGCCCACGCATGCGTTGTCGGAAACTCTTGCGCGTCTTTATCGTCTGCATGCTTCCGGAATTAAGTTTGGTCTGGAAACCGTGCGGGCTTTGCTCGAGGAATTAAACCATCCGGAACGTGCGCCGGTTTTTATTCATGTTGCCGGAACCAACGGCAAGGGCTCTGTGTGCGCCATGGTAGAGGCGGTTTTGCGCGCGGCCGGACTTCGGACAGGTTTATATACTTCGCCACATCTGGTGCGTTTTAATGAACGCATTCGGATTGACGGCGTCTGTATTGCCGATGAAGAGCTTGCGCCGTTGATTGAGCTTGTCAATAGTTGCGCGCAGAAGGTTGCTCATCGGAAGAATGGGCGGATGGCGACTTTTTTTGAAGTTGCCACAGCGCTGGCTTTTGAGTTTTTCCGTCGGCGACAGGTTGAAGTCGTTGTGCTCGAAACCGGCATGGGCGGACGGCTTGATGCGACCAATGTTGTTGATCCGGCGGTTGCGGTGATTACCTCGATTGGTCTTGAGCATCAGGAATATTTGGGCGACAACCTGGCGGCTATTGCGCGGGAAAAGGGTGGGATTATCAAAAATGGACGGCCGGTTGTGCTCGGCGCTATGCCGGATGAAGCGCAGCAGGTGCTTGTGGCGCTTGCCCGGGAACATCAGGCGCCGCTGCGTTTGGCCGGGGAATATGTTTCAGTGCAACGCAAGCGCCATGGTTTGGATGGACAGTGTGTTGAACTGGAGTCCGTGAATCTTTCCTATGGCGCTCTTCGCTTGCCGTTGATCGGGCGGCATCAACTTGAAAATCTGGCTGTGAGCGTAACGGCGCTCGAAACTTTTGCCGAATTTGCCGGGCGTTCGATTGAAATTGATCATTTCCGTCAGGGACTGGCGCAGGCGCATTGGCCGGGGCGTTGTCAGCTTTTGTCAGTCAAGCCGGTGATTCTTTTGGATGGCGCGCATAATCCGTCCGGCGCCTGTGTTTTGTCCCGCGTTTTACGCGAAGAATGCAAGGGCATGCCTGTGGGTTTGGTGCTGGGTATGTGCAGGGATAAAGACTTGCGCGGGTTTTTGCGTCCGTTTGCGGGGCTGGCACGCCGTTGCTGGGCGGTGCCTTTGCATAACGAGCGCGGTCGGGCGCCGCAGGAAATTGCCGAATGTGCCGGCACGGATTTAGGTCCGGTTGCCATTGCCGAATTGCCGGATGCTTTGCGTGAAGCCAGTGATTGGGCGCAATCATGCGGCGGCATGATTTGTATTGCCGGTTCGCTGTTTTTGGCGGGGGAAACGCTCGATTTGCTTGATAAGCAGAAAAAATTCTAAAATTTGATAAAAGATCTGAGGGGTGGGATTAGTGCAGAACGGCCTTTTTGTTGAAAAAAGGTTTATCTTGGTGAATTTTCTTTGTTTCTTGCGTGATTTGTTGTTATTGTTTTGCTGGCGCGTAAAATGCTGTATTTATATCTGAATTCGTGATGGGGTGGTAATGATGTTGGGGATGAGTGTGTAGTATGTGCAAGAGAAATCTACAAGGTTTTACCTTGGTTGAAGTTGTTGTTGCTACGGCATTGCTGGTTTTGACGATGGCGGCTTTTGTCGGTTCTTTTGTTGTGGCCAAAAAATCGGCGGTGATCGCGGATAATCGGATGAATGCCGTGCATAATGCGCGCCAGCAAATGGAAAAGTTGTTCACTTATCGTTATGCGGATACGAATCATTTGAATGTTGGCGCTTATACGACTGCGATGGCATCGGTGCGTTATGGAGTGGCGTTGGTGACCAATTCGCAATATACGGTCAAAAATATCACGGTCACATCCAAATGGGTCAATCCGGCCGGAAAAGTAACATCAGAAGTCGTGTTGGTTGGTTCAATGTGTTCGGAGTTGCATCAATGAAAACTTCCGGCGCCGCGAAGCGCGCTTTCACTTTGCTGGAGGTTATGATTGCCGTGGGGATCTTTGGTTTGGTGATGGCCGGTTCGATTGGGGTTTATGTGATGTGCCAGAAGATGTGGCGTAAGACGGCGCTTGGCATGCAGACTGCCCGTGAGGCCGGGTTGGCGCTTGATCGCATGGTTTACGGCATGGGGGGGGATGGAGGATTGCGCGCGGCGGCAACGATTGTCATTCATACCAACCGGTATCATAAATGTTCCGGGTTTGTGAATTATTGGGATTCCATAACCAGTTCTCCGCCTGCTGCGACAGATTCAGCCAATAATTTTTGTTCGACCTTGGGTTATCCGGATGGAAGCTGGCGGATTGAAATGTCCAATGTGACTGATGGTGTCAAGTGGATTGATTATATCAAAAGGCAGCGCAGCATTGTTTTGTGGCGGACGCCGAATCAACAGGCCAGTCGGGTGTCGGTTTGCAACCATGTTGTTGACAGCGCTATAGCGACTAATTTGGATGGTCGTTCCGGCCTCAATATTCAACTGACTGTTGCGCGCCGGGATGGTGTTTTTTCTGCAACCAATAATGTTGGCACATTTGTCAAAAAGCGCAATAAATGAGGTGGAACCATGCGCGAGCAGGAAAATGAGAATGGCGTTGTGTTGGTTGTAGTGGTGTGCTTTGCCGCCATTACTGCGTTGCTGGCGATTGGCCTGATTGCTGAAAGCAGTATGCAGCTTAAGATGGCCGGCAAAAAAACAGATATGGAGCAGGCGTTTTATATTGCCGAGGGCGGCGCGGAGCGCGCTGTTGGTTATATCCGTCAGGGGGGTGTGATCCCTTGCACGATTACCGGCATGATCGGCGGCGGTCGCTTTTATACCAGCATTATTGGTTCTTCCGATGAGACCGCGAGCGGAGGGACGCACACTGTAGTTGGCAATATCAATATCAATCCCAATAACAGCGCGCAAAACCAGTTTATGATGCTGACAGCAAACGGAATAACTTACAGTCGCCAGGACTTGCATAGTAATACGCTTGATTATGCGGGAACAGCCTGTTTGGTGCATGTCAAACCCAAGGGTAATAGCGATCAGTCAATAACCGTTGATGGCGCGGCATTTACGCTTGATAAGGATCAGGCTTATACGTTTTCCGGCAGTTTGATGAATGTTGTGCTTACCAATGATAACCGCAATCCGCAGGGGAAAGCGGTTGGCAAATGGTGGATTGCTATCAACGGGAGTAATGTCAGCTTTGTGGCTGATACGGATCCGGATTCGGGTATTAATCGTTATTATACGATTTATTCGATTGGTACAAAAAATCAAACCAAGCGTCTGGTTGTGCTTGAGGGGGTGCATCAGCAAAGCTGGGCAAAATATGCAATGTATTATAACCGTGGGCCTGGTGCGATTTGGATTGTCGGCGGGGAGCGATTCAACGGTCCGGTGCATGCCAATACATACATTTATATCAAAGAAGATCCTGTTTTTAATGCGCTGGTTTCATCTACCGAGGGGTCCTGGGGTTCCGGCAGCGATATAAGTCAGGCGCAGTTTAATGATGGATATATTCTTAATGCTCCAAATGTTCCCATGGCTTCCGTCAATTTTACGACGCTTCTGGCGCAGGCTTCAATGGTCATGACCGGCGTAACTTCTTTTACGCTTTCAGATAGCAACCTTGTCGTCAACAATTCGTTTCGCGGTTGGTCCAATTTTTCCATGCCGGTGCCGTCCAACGGTTTAATTTACGTTAAGAATGCGCCTTCCGGTGGGACGAGTTCAACGCGCACGGGTGATGTCGAGGTTGCCGGTGTTTTGGATGGACGCCTGACGATTGTGGCGGAAAACAATATCATGATTACCAACCATGTTTTTTATGCTCTGCATCCGACCAACGGGTCTGATGACGCCTTGGGCTTGGTCGCCAAACGGGATGTTATCATCAAGAATAACGCGCCTACCAACCTTTTGGTTTTTGCCCATATCATTGCCGATGGCCGGGCGACATCCTCCACAAATGACGGCAGCTTTTATGTTCAGGACCATACTACCCGCTGGAACTGTGGTCCGCTCAATGTTTATGGTGGTATTGTGCAGTTTTATCGCGGTGCGGTGGGAACTGTTAGCGGTTATGGTTACAGCAAAAATTATGATTTTGACCAGCGCTTTTTGCTCAATCCGCCGCCGTTTTATCCTGCTTTAACTAATGAATATCAATGGAAAGGTTGGCGCGAGAGCGCATTGTGAAGAAATTATCCGAAAAATGGAATCTGCTTTTAATCGTTTTGGCCGGCGCGGTGTTGTTGACGCTTTTGGTTGTGATGGTAGGGGCGCGTTCTTCTGACGCGCGCAAGAAGACGCAGGCTGATGCTGACGGTCATGAGGTCAATGGCGAACAGACGGCAATGCCGTTATCTCAAAGCCAGGCTGAACCGGTTTGTGTGCATGCCTCCGACCCGGCGCCGGTTGCCGCCAGGATTGAGACGGCGCCGGATCAGGCTGCCGGCAAAAAAGATGATTTTCTGGTTGATTATGAGGTTTTGCGGACGCGCGAAATTGCGCGCAAACAAATGCTTGAAGAGCTTCGGCAAAAGCTTAAAAATGATCCGGACTCCGGCTCAACATTGTCGGAAGAGCAAATCAAGCGGCTTGAACAATCTGGTGATACTTTTTTGTGAACTTCACTTAAGCCAGCCGCCGATAATTACATCAGAAGGAACCGTTGGATTGAGCGGATCCCAGACGGGATATATGCCGCCATAGCGGACAGTTGTGCTGTTGCTGATATCGGTAAATCCGCCGGAAATAATGCCGCCATTAATAGTGGTGTTATTTTGAACAATAACATTGACCTGGGCGTAGATCAATCCGTTCAAAGTTGTATGGTTTTCAATTGTGATTGTGCCGGTGCAGAGGATGGCCGGCATGTTTGAGGTTAATTGTGTGTGATTGAAGTGGTTTTTGATCGTAACATTGCCGTTAACCACAATCGTGCCGGCAAATGAGCTGTTGTTGCCGATGGTTAAAGAGCCGTTTATATATAAAATACCGTTTGTCGGCGCGGAAATCGGAGTGCCGTTCATGGTTTGGCCGGTTGCAAAATAGACGCCGCCATTGGTTGCCAGTTGCCGGTAACTGTCGAAATTAAACGGGTTGCCGGGCGGAATTTGGGAAGGCGGCGCGCCGGTAACAACGTTGCCTGATGTTGTCAGATTGCCGACTGTTCCACAAGCGGTGATATCGCCGTCAATGGTTCCATTTTGCGCGCCGCTGGAAGAGGTGACGTTTTGGTTGGCGTGAGTGTCGCCGTCAATCTCGAATGCGGCGGTTGAAAAACGCACGTCGCCGCCGGAGAGAATGGCGCTGTTGGTGTTATAGAGGTCGTTCCAGCGTGTCTGAACTGTGCCGAGTATTTCGACAATGGTTCGGTTGGATACGCCCATGTAGATGCCGTCGCTGGTGATAAGCACATTGCCGTTGGTCAGCGGCTGGCTGACGGTGTTATAGCGCCCGTTGGTCAGGAAAAGCGCGGAATTTGTGGCATTACGCCAGATGGTTGGGTTTTGCGTTATTTTGGCGACCATATCGGCCACTCCGGCTTCCGCCGCAGCCTGTGCTTGCGAATAATAAGTGGTGCGCTGAATGCGGTGGAGCGACTGGCGTGAGAGAATCAGGAGCGTTATGCCCGCCAGCATTAGAACCATGGAAACTCCCAAAACGACGACCAGCGCCGAGCCTTCCGTTCTTTTTGTTCTGGTTTGCATGGCTTGATCCTCCGTCTGGCAAAAATCATTTATTGGTGTTTAAAGGGCGTATTTCCATGGTGCCGGAAGCTGTATTGGTGCCAAATGGACCGCGTTTAAAGATTTCCATTTCAATTTCCAACCCCTTGACGAACGATTGACCGTCCACGGTGGCGCTGATAATGCCATAGTCCGGCCCCTTGGCGAAATCAACCTGTAAATCCACCAGACCGGTTGGAGTGTCCCAGGCAATGGTTACATCCCGCAGAATTGCGGTGTTGGTATGTTCGCCCTGCGTCGGATGCACGCTGAAGAGCGCTTCATATTGCACAAAACGTTTTTGCGGCAATGTGGCCAGACTGTTGATGTCATTACATAGTTGAAAATAACCGGCTGCCGGAACCCAGTTGCCGAAATCACTCATGTCCGGATTGCTGGCGCTGCGGACGCGAATATCTATATCGCCTTGTGGCAGGTATTCTTCATGTGTCCATTTGATGTGCTTGTAGACCGGCGCGCTGATGCGCGTATCAAAAACTCCCGAACGAAAGATGCCGCTGGATGGATAACGCACTTCCAAGGCGCTGACGCCGACAATTAGATTGGTAGGCAGGCCGCCCAGATGGGACATGCGGTCAACACCGGTATTACGCCAGGCCGCGGCGTTGTTGAAGACATCAGCATCGGTTTGCAGTTCAAACGACACGAGATAATTGTTCGTGCGATTGATTTCATAATCTGGCAGCCAGAGGCTGTGGACAGTGGTGTTATTTAAGATTTTAATTTTGCTCGGGTCGCCGCCGGAGAAATAGAGATTGCTGATCGTGCCTGCAACCGGATTGGTGTCGGATAGTTGTTGGGCAATTTTAGCGTTTTTGATGTAGAGGTTTCCGTTGGTGCCGGCTGTAAAGGCAACCCGTACCCATTTTCCGTTCATGGTAATGGCCGCCGCCTGATTGGTTCCGCCGTAAATGATGTTCACAACGGCTGGTGTTGTGTTTGGGACGTCCACCGAAAATGAGTTTCCATCCGTACAACCGGAGGCGGACCAATTGGTGCCCTTGTCCATGGAGATGACAATGTCCGGAATAAAAGGAGC
>CAZMFH010000027.1:0-17146 GCA_964565485.1 uncultured Verrucomicrobiota bacterium
TCTCGGTTTGGTAGCCTTCGGGAAGTCCGGCGATAAAGGCATGGATTTCGGCTACGCGCGCCGCCATTTCCACTTCTTCTGCGGAAGCATCCGGGCGGGCATAACGAATGTTGTCCGCAATGCTGATCCCGAAAAGCATCGGATCCTGCAGGACAATGCCGAATTGCGCGCGCAGATCGGCGAGATCGAGCGAACGCACGTCTTTGCCGTCAAGCAGCAGGCGCCCGCCGTTGATTTCATAAAAACGCATCAGCAGCATCAGCAAGGTGCTTTTGCCGCATCCGGTCGGACCGACCAGCGCGATGGTTTCGCCTGCCTGGACGCTGAGTGTAAAATCGCAGATCACGGGCGTGCCGCTGTTGTAAGCAAAATCCACATGCTCAAAGTCCACCCGTCCGCGCAGGCGCTGGACGCGGACGGCATCGGTTCGGTTGTGGAGCTCTGGTTTTTCATTGTAAATTTCCATGATTCTTTCAATCGAAACGCGCACTTCCTGCAGTTGCCGCGCCAGCTCCGAGAGGCGCACCGCCGGCCAGAGCATTTGTGTGGCGTAGGCAACGAAGGCGGTTACATCGCCGTAGGTCATTTCGTCGCGCAGGATCATGAAGCAGCCGAGAAAGAAAATTACAGCGCGCCCCGTGTTTTGCAGGAGCGCCGTATTCTGATGGAAAATGTTGCCGGCGTATTCGGATTGTTGCATGAGCGACATGCTGGCCAGCGACTGTTCCTGAAAGAAGCCCTGTTCGCGCGTTTCGGTTCCGTAGGATTTGACGGCCAGATTGGCTGCCAGCCGGTTCTGAACGCCGCCGGAAAGCCGGTCGAAAGCCTGACGGTAATTGCGCGAGAGATTGATGATGCGGGCAATGTTGAAGCGGTAATTGATCAGAAAGGTGATGGCGATAAGGACGATCAGTATGGCCATGCGCCAGTTCAGGGCGAAGGTGGCGGTGATGGCGAAGGTGGCGCAGACCAGGTCGGAAACAATGCTGATCGTCTGGGCTGAAAGCATGTTGGCCACATTGCCGGTATCGCCCATCACGCGGTTGACCAGCATGCCCGTGCTGTGTTTGCTGTAAAACCGGAGCGATAAGCCGAGCATGCGGCGATAGAGCGCATTGCGGATATCAAACACAAAACGCTGGCCGACCCAGGCGATGCCCTGTGTCTGGATAAAACCCAGCAGCGGAACCAGCAGGATCAGGGCAATCCGCCAGAATCCGAGCGGCAGAAGCAGTTCGCGGCGGTTGGCGGTGATAACTTTGTCAATGAATGCCCGCGTGATCAGCGGCGTACTCATGGCGAGCAGGGAAAGCAGGATGGTCAGCGCCAGGAGCAGCAAAATGGCGCGGCGATACGGCTTGAGAAATATATAGACTGCGCTCAGTTTGGCTGTGGAACGGTTGGCCATTCTTGTTTGTCCTGACCTCATCACGGAGGGTTACGGCAGAAAAGCGCTTTTTTTCATTTTGTCCGGCAGATATTGTTCCATGACATAATTGAGGCCGTGTTTGGCAAAAGCTTGTTGTTCGATGCGCACTCCGTTGGCCAGCATCTCGTTGAGCGCATTTTGCCAGGGCTTGTGATGCTTGATGAACGGATCGTTTTTGAGCGCATCCCTGGCGCGCTTGATGTCGCTTTCCGTCAGCGGATGGGTGGCGTCTTCCAGTTTGTATTCCTTGATGTCCCATGGTGTTACGCCAAGGTAGTGACAGCGCGGGACGCAGAAGTACTGGTTGATGTGCGCAGATTGGCCGGAACCGACTTTAAGCGTACGGTAGATGTTGCAATATCCGTATGGGTCGCCATCGGTAAATGCCAGAACAGGCAGATCGTGGGCGTCGGAAAGCCGGCGGATAAAACGGCGGCAGGCGCGTGTCGGCACACCGCTCATCGAAATCAAAATGCAACGCGCGGTTTCGTAATAACGATGATGGACGAGCCGCTGGAAAAGCGATGCTGTTTCAATGGCCAGGATGTATTTGGCTTTGGTTTCAAAACGCAAATGTTCGACTTGCGACGGGATGCTCCAGGCGCCGGTGCCGAGTTTTTCGCAGTTGATCCGGATTTCCTCGCCGGTGCCGGGCACCCGGTCAATGACGGTCAGGGGTCCGGTAACTTCGCCGCCGTGTTCTTCCGGGATGTAACCGAGCTGTTCGCGGTTGACGCCCAGCATGGCCTCCATGTCGTCCAGGAGCGAATCGCTTTCCGGCTGTTCATCAAAGCGGCATTCGCCCCAGCTCTTGCTGTTATAATAGATTTCGCGCTTGCCGGCGATATCGTTTTTGTCGAGCAGATCCAGTTTGGTGGTGGCCATCAGGCGGATGGATTGGGCAAAGGTTTTGACCGTGTTGTAGGAGAGCGTGCGTGTGGCGGTTTTGTTGAGAATCTCAAAGTGTCCTTTATGCTGGTCATATTTGACGTTGGCCAGCGAACGAATGGGAAAACGCATGCGTGGTCGAACATGTTTGCGTATGATGTCGCTGTAAATATTTCCGGCAATGGCGACAATTTTTTCGGCGGCGGCTTTGCGGGAAACTGTGGCCGGCGCAGGCGGGGCGGCTTTTTTTGGTTTGGTCATGTTTTATTGCTCCGATGTGTTTTCAGGTTTCCAGATGGGTGCGCTCCAGCATGCCTTCCAACTGGGCGATGATGGCGGCTTCGTTTTTCTCGTTCAGACGCAGGATGGCGCGCAGACCCTGCGCCAGGTGCGGCAGATAAAGTTCAATATAACTGCGTTTGCGCGCCAGTTCCGCTGCGCGGCGGCGGCGACTGAGAAAAATTGCCATGCGCCGTCCGCATTCCTGCAGCGCAAATGTGGTTTCGCGGATTATTTCCGGGTAGTGCGCGATGGCTTCCTTGCTTTCGCTGGTGAACGGCACCCAGGCGCTGGCGATATGAATGAGGATGACAACCGGGCCGGTTGGCAGGGCGTCGCGCGCTTGCGCCAATTTATAGTTTTTCCAGTTGACGCCGATGACGGCGCGTGTCAGCGAGCATGCGCCGGCCATGGCGAGCAAAGGCACCTTGTTGGCGAACCGCAAAAGGCGCGCCGGATCGTCGGCTTTGATGTTGGCGTTTTGCTCCGGGTTGGCATAAGCCAGGCCGACTTCAATCTGAAAAGGATTGCCGCGATAGACTTCGGGGCTGCGCGTTACCGCCGTGCAAAAATCGGCCGCGATTTCCTTTTGCAGGCCGGCGATTATTTGTTCTTCACCGATCGGCGAAAGGCAATCGGTGGGCGGGCGCATCAATTTGGTTTCCGCAATGGCCTTGAAGAGCGCCTCGCTTTCATGATGGGCGATTTGGGCCGCCCGCGCCTTGGGATTCAAGTTGGCGCGTTGGCAGATTTCCGCCGCTACCTTGTCGCTGACGCGCGAAAAATCTCCGGTTAAAGCCGACTTGAGCGAATGCGCCGCTGTATCCTTGAGCATTTGCATGAGCATGCCCAGCTCCACTCCATGCGGATGCGGTTTGATTTCATGCGGCTGCCGGGGTAGTTCATTCGTGCCCCGTTCAAAGGTAATCCAAGCCGGCTGGCGCGGGGTGGTCGCGCCGTCGGCGGCGTTTTCCGCATCGCGTGCGCCGTTCGGTTCCGTGTTTGCAGAGAGGTTGATCTGATAATGCAGACGCAGGTGCGGATTGACAATGGCGCATTGCTTGAGGTATTCATCCACCGAAAGCTTGCCACGCGCATAAGCGGCTTCCATTTCGATCTGGACACAGGTGCCTTGCTTGTATTCGGCGCATAATTGGGTTGTTCCATCGGCGGCGGTTGCAAAGAAACAGGGATGCCAGTCCAGTTCCGCATCCTTGAGAATGACCGGTTTGTTCAGGCGGGTGTCAATCTGGACTTCGATATGGTGGGCGGTTTTGCCGTTTTTGACTTTGGATTTTATGACCGTTGATTTGCCGGTGGTCAGTTGTCCGTACATGCCCGCCGCGCTGATGCCAATGCCCTGCTGGCCGCGCGACATGCGCAGCCGGTGAAACTTGGAGCCGTAAAGCAGTTTGGCGAAAATTTTCGGAATTTGGGCGCGGAGAATTCCGGGTCCGTTATCCTGGATGGCTACGCAAAAACGGCGCGGTCCGGTTTGATTGACGGCAACGCTGATTTCCGGCAGAATGCCGGCTTCGTCGCAGGCGTCAAGCGAGTTATCCACCGCTTCCTTGATCGCGGTCAGGAGCGCTTTGCGCGGATTATCGAAGCCAAGCAGATGCCGGTTTTTGAGGAAAAATTCCGAAACGGCAATGTCGCGCTGGTTGCGCGCCATGCTTTCGGCGGTGGCTTTTGAGATGGGTTTGCGTTGCATGTCTGGTTCCTTGTTGGCGATTCTATGTTTCTATCCTTTAATGCAAATGACCGGTGTCAGGCGCGCCACTTTGCGCGCGAGTCCGGCCCGTTCGGTTGTATCAACAACGGCGTGAACATCTTTATAAGCGTCCGGCGCTTCTTCCGCCACGTTTTGGCGCGCCGCCCCGCGAATCAGGATTTGGCGTAACTCAAGGCGTTTGACGATATCCTGGCCGCGCCATTGGCGCGCCGCCTGGCGCCGACTGATTTTGCGTCCGGCGCCGTGGCAGGCCGAATGGAAAACCGCATTGGTTGCGCCGGCATTGCCGGCCATTATGTAGGATGCGGTGCCCATCGTGCCGCCGATCAGGACCGGTTGACCGAATGGCCGCAGTTCCGCCGGCAGCGCGGGATGTCCCGCGCCAAGCGCGCGTGTCGCGCCTTTACGATGCACAAAAAGCGATTTTTTCCGTCCGTTGATTATATGTTCCTCCACGGCGCAGGTGTTGTGCGACACATCAAACAACAGCGGCATGGCTGTCTCGCCGAATATCTGCCCGAAAACTTCGCGCACGAGTTGGGTGATAATCTGGCGGTTGGCCAGCGCGCAGTTGCTTGCCGCGCGCATGGCGCCGAGATAAGCCCGGCCTTCGCCGGAGTTGATCGGCGCGCAGGCCAGTTCGGGATCGTTCAGCTCCAGGCCGTGTTTGCGCACTGCGCGCAACATGCGCGCGACGAATTCCGTGGCAACCTGATGGCCAAGTCCGCGCGAGCCACAGTGCATGCTGACGATAATTTCGCCCTGACGCAAGCCGAAAGCAGCCGCAACGGCGGGATTATGAATTTCCGTTATTTCCTGAACTTCCAGATAGTGGTTGCCTGAACCGAGCGTTCCCATCTCGTCCTTTTGCCGTTCGCGCGCCTTGGGCGATATTTCTTCCGGCAGCGCGCCTGTTATTTGGCCTTGTGCTTCAGTGCGCGCAAGATCGCCGGCGCAACCATAACCGCGTCCGACGGCCCAGCGCGCGCCTTCCATCAGCATGCCTTCGGTTTCGGCAGCGGTCAATCTGATTTTGCCCGTACTGCCGATGCCGGAAGGGATGGCGCAAAACAAGGCTTCCGCCAGTTTGGTTTGCCGCGCGCGCAGTTTGGCGATCGTGAGGCCGGTCAAAAGCGTGCGCACTCCGCAGGAAATATCGAAGCCGACCCCGCCGGCTGAGACAACGCCGCCGGCTTCGGCGTCAAACGCCGCCACGCCGCCGATCGGGAAACCATAACCCCAGTGGGCGTCCGGCATGGCAAAGGCTGCGTTTTGCAGACCGGGTAAAGCGGCGATATTGGCCAATTGCTCAAGCACCTTGGGATCCATGGCGCGAACAAGTTCTGCCGAGGCGTAAAGAATGGCGGGAAGGCGCATTTTGCCGCGTGGAGGCAAACACCATCTGGTTTCCGTTTCCTGCCGCAAAGCGCTGATATCCATTTGTGGTTCCGTGTTTTTTTGCTTTTTTGAGTCGCATTATAACACCCTAAACTATTAATTGTCAAAAAAAACGCCACTTGTTACAATTCGCTTTCAAAACCAACGGATATTTCGATTGCGATAATTTTGGGAGGGATCAGAATGTATAGGGTAGGTTTGGCTTGTGTGGATATAACGCCGCCGGTCGGTTATTTGCTCCAGGGGCATTCCAAAAGAAATCAGCCTTCACGCAGGGTGCATGATCCGCTTTTTTTGAAAGCGATGAGCATAGCGGAAGGCGACGAGCGTGTGGTGATGATCACATCCGATCTTGTCTATTTTGCGCCGGCGCATGTTGCCGCCATCAAGGCGGAAATCAACCGGCGTACGGGTTTGCCGGCGGAGCGTGTTATGATCACTGCCGCGCACACGCATACCGGGCCTTTTATGTTCACTTCCCTGCCTGATGATGAGCGCTTGTTGCCGGATTACATTTCGTTGCTGACCAGGAAGATCGTTGGCGCCGTCTTGGAGGCTGTTGATGGTGAAGTTCCCGCCCTGCTGCGCTGGGGGACGGGGGAGGTTGATATCGGCATCATGAACCGCCGCCGCAAGGATGCTTCCGGGCGTGTGCAAATGGATCCGAATCCTGATCGGCCTGTTGATCCGTGTCTAACTGTTCTGGCGGCTTGCGCTCCGCACGGCGGCTTGCGCGTTTTGCTGTGCAATTATACCTGCCATCCGACGGTTCTGGGGACGGATATTTATGAAATTTCCGGCGACTATCCGGGCGCTTTCCAAAACGCTTTGCAGCGGATGTATCCCGGCGCTCTGGCCATGTTTGCCAACGGTTGTTGCGGCGATGTGCGTCCGGCGATTATTGATCCGGCAACCGGTTTGTTCAAGGGGGGCACATTTGCCGATACCGAAAGAATGGGGCGCATTCTGGCCTGTGAGGCCGCCCAGGTCTTTGAACGGACGGAAGAAATTCCGTCCGGCGCAGTTTGCGGGCGTTTGCGCTCCTTTGATCTGCCTTTGGAAGAAACGCTTTTGCCTTCTTCTTTGGAGCGCCTCGAAAGCGCTTTTCTGCGGCATCAACAAAGTTTGACTGAGCATGACGGCGCTGCACTGGAAAAATGGCGCGCTTGCTGGGCGGCGCGTCTGGCGGAAGGGCAGCCGGTTCCGCGCGCTGTGCCGATTGATTTGCAGGCTTTGCATGTCGGCCCGGCGCGTCTGGTGGGGATTGCCGGAGAGACGATGCTGGAAATCGGGTTGCGGATCAGAAAGGCCGCCGCCGGATGCAAACTGATGCTTTGCGGCGACGCCAACGGAGTTGTCGGATATCTGCCGACGGCAGAAGCTGTCGGTGAGGGCGGATATGAGACCAATAGTTTCATTCATAAGTTTTATGCCGCGCCTTATTCCGCCGGTATGGAGGATGTTTTGGTCAACAGTATCCTGTCGTTGATCTGAGGTTTGGTCTTTTTAGCGGTGTTAACTCAAAAAGATAAAAAATGCCTTTAATTGTTACGCTGGACAAAATGGATGTAGGCCGGCTGGCCGTGATTAAATCGGTTTCAGGCGGCAAGGGGATGGTCTCCCGCATGGAAGCGCTTGGCGTGCGACCGGGCAAGCTGGTCAACAAGGTGAGCGCTCAATTCTGGGGTGGCCCGATTACCGTGACTATTGACGGACGCTCGCTTGCCATTGGCCGCGGGTTGGCGGCCAGGGTGTTTGTTGAATTGCCGGATCATGAGTAAAACCACACAGACAGCCGAAGTATCTGCGGAACAAGCGCGCCCGTTTCTGAAGATTGTGCTGATGGGCAATCCGAATGTCGGGAAAAGCGCCGTCTTTTCGCGTCTGACCGGCGCGCATGTGATGACCTCCAATTATGCCGGCACAACCGTGGAGGTTGCGTCAGGCATTTTGCGGATGGCCGGATGTGAGTTTGAAATTGTTGATGTGCCCGGCACTTATGCGCTCGATGCCGCCAGCCGTGCCGAAGAAGTTGCCGCGACTTTGCTCGATCAGGCCGATATTGTGGTGAACGTGTTGGATGCCACGAATCTTGAGCGTAATATGGCTTTGACTTTGCAGCTTTTACGCCGGGGCAAACCGATGGTGGCGGCGCTCAATATGTGGGATGAAGCCGAAGATTTGGGGATAACGATTGATGTTGCGCTTTTGTCTGCCAGGCTGGGGATTCCGGTTATTCCCACCTGTGCCCTGAGCGGCGAGGGGATCAGGGAACTGAAAGAACAGGCGGTCGCTGCCGGACAACCGCAGGCCTTCACTTTGCCGGAAGCCGAATCTTGGCGTTTGATCGGCGAAATTGTCGCGGCGGTGCAGCGGGTGGCGCCGCGCCGGCTGACGTTTGCGCATCGCGTCGGACATCTGACGGTGCATCCGCTCTGGGGTCATTTTTTTGCGCTGATCGTTCTGGGGCTTTCATTTGAGACTGTGCGTTGGATCGGAGAGGGCTTGATCCGTTTTATGATCGAACCGCTTTTTGACCGTTTCTGGCTGCCGGTTGTGGCGCGCATTTCCGCTGCGCTGGGCGCGCAGGGATTCTGGCATGATCTCCTGATCGGGCACCTCATTGAAGGGCGCATTGAATTCGGCCAGTCCATGGGTGTTCTGACGACCGGCCTGTTCATTCCGTTAGGCGCGGTTTTCCCTTATGTGCTGGCGTTTTATCTTGTGCTGAGCTTGCTGGAGGATATCGGTTATCTGCCGCGTCTGGGGGTGCTTCTGGATAATCTGATGCATCGCGTTGGTTTGCATGGTTTCGCAGTTGTGCCGATGTTGCTGGGGTTGGGCTGTAATGTGCCGGGCGCTTTGGCCTGCCGTGTTTTCGAAACCCGCAAGGAACGTTTTATTGCCGCCACGTTGATCGGAGTCTGTGTGCCTTGCATGGCGCAGTTGGCCATGGTGGCGGGATTGCTTGGGAAACACGGCGCGTCCGGATTGGCGGCGCTGTTTCTTTCCCTCTTTGTATTCTGGCTGGCGCTTGGTTTGTTAATGAAGCGCTGGGTGGCGGGGCGTTCGCCGGAAATGCTCTTTGATATCCCGCCTTACCGTTTTCCATATTGGAAAACGCTTTTGCAGAAATTGCTGATGCGCGGACGTTCGTTTTTGAGCGAAGCTGTGCCTTTTGTATTGATCGGCGTCTTTGTTGTCAATTTGCTTTATACGCTGGGTATAATCGGATGGTTGAGCAGGTTATGCGGGCCTTTGCTGACAGCCATGCTTGGGCTTCCGTCCGAGGCGGTCAGCGCCCTGGTTGTTGGAGTTTTACGCAAGGATGTGGCTGTGGGCATGCTGGCGCCACTTAACTTGTCCTTGCGGCAATTGATTGTCGCCAGTGTTGTTTTGGTGGCTTATTTCCCTTGTGTGGCCACATTTACGGTTATGCTGCGCGAATTGGGCTGGACGGATATGTTTAAGTCTGGTATGATTATGCTTGCAACAGCATTTTTGGGCGGTGGCTTGCTTAATCTGATCCTGCGTGCCATTGGTTTGACCTGACAAACTGTGATGCGATCAGGATGCCGCAGCTGCGCTTGCCTGTGCGCGGCGCGCAAGCAGGGAGGCGCAAAACATGCTGCTCTAAGAGATGGATCAAAACAAAATTGGGTTGCGGGCAAAGCCCGTCTTGGGAGGAGGATGGACGATGACAAAATTGCTTGTTCTTTATTACAGCATGTATGGACATGTGGAAGCCATGGCCGGGGCGGTGGCGGAGGGCGCGCGCGCTGTGCCCGGGGTTGATGTGGCAATCAAGCGTGTGCCGGAATTGATGTCGGAAGAAGCTGCGCGCCGGGCCGGCGCCAAGCTGGATCAGGCGGCACCCATTGCCGTGGTTGATGAATTGCCGGATTATGACGCCATTATTTTCGGAACGCCGACCCGCTTTGGTTGCATGTGCGCCCAGATGCGCAATTTTCTCGATCAAACCGGCGCGCTTTGGGCGCGTGGCGCGCTGGTCGGCAAGGTTGGCAGTGTGTTTACATGTACGGGAACCCAGCATGGCGGACATGAAACCACAATCACTTCGTTTCATGTTACGCTTTTGCATCATGGCATGATTGTTGTGGGTGTGCCCTATGCCTGCCAGGAGCTTATGACAATGCGTGAAATTACCGGCGGCGCGCCTTATGGCGCCGGTGCGCTGGCCGCTGCGGACGGCAGTCGCCAGGCTTCGCCCAACGAATTGGCGATTGCGCGGTTCCAGGGGCGGCATGTGGCCGGCATCACGAAGAAAATCGCGGGCTAATTCCGGGTTTTTGGTCGTCATGCTGGTTGAAGTCGGTCAGAAAGGCAGATTATATTCCTTGATTTTGCGCTGGATCGTGCGGGTGGCAACGCCCAATTCGGCGGCCGCCAGATTGCGGCTGCCGGAATGGCGCGTTAGCGATTGCAGAAGCGCCAGGCGTTCTATTTCTGCCAGCGTTGTGTCGGCGGGGATATTTGTCGTTTTGCTTTGGGCGCAGGTATTTTCTCCTATGTGCAGGTCGGCGGCGGTCAATTCCGGGCGCGTGGCCATGATAACCGAGGATTCCACCGCGTTTTTTAGTTCGCGTACGTTGCCTGGCCATGATTGTGCTTCAAGCGTTGCGTAAAAGCTCTCGTCAATATGCGCGATATGCCTTCCATGCGCGGCGCAGGCTTCTTTGAGAAAATGTTCCGTTAACGGGCGGATGTCCTGGAGGCGGTCGCGCAAGGGCGGGATTTTGATGGTAACCACCTGCAGCCGATAAAGCAGGTCGTGCCGGAATGTGCGTTCGGCAACCAGATCAAGCAGGTTGCGATTGGAGGCCGAGACAACGCGCACATCAACCGGCACTGGACTGTTGCCGCCGACACGCATGATTTCGCGTTCTTCCAGGACGCGCAACAGGCGCTGTTGCACGTTTGGCGGGGCAATCCCGATTTCATCCAGAAAAATTGTTCCGCCTTGTGCGCGTTCGAATGCCCCCTCATGCTGCCGGGATGCGCCGGTAAAAGCTCCTTTTTCGTGGCCGAAAAGTTCCGATTCAAGCAGTGAATCGGAAAATGCTCCGCAGTTGACCGCCACAAACGCTTGCTCAGCGCGTGTGCTGCCGTCGTGCAGCGCGCGCGCAATCAGTTCCTTGCCTGTGCCGCTTTCGCCGCGAACGAGGACTGTGGCCTGTGTGGCGGCCACATTTTTAACCTGCTGCATGACATTCAACATCGCCGGCGCGGCGGCGATAATGGCGCGTTCGTACAAGGCGCTTTTGAGCGAAGAAACTTGTGAGCGCAAGCGGCGGTTTTCAATCGCGTGCGCCAGTTTGGTTTGGATTTCAGGCATGCTGAGTGGTTTTAACAGATAATCATAAGCGCCCGCCTTGAGCGCGGTTACGGCGTCATTGACCGCGCCGTAGGCGGTCATGAGCAGGATGGGCACTTCCGCGTTAATGGCGCGCAGTTGTTCGAGTACTTGCTGGCCGTTGATGTCCGGCAGCCGGATGTCCGTCAGAACGGCATCAAACGCTTGTTCCCGGAAAAGCTTGATGCCGCTTGCGCCGGTAGCGGCGGTGCTGGGACGGTATCCGGCGTCTTCCATGGCTTCGGCCACGGAAATACGCCCGTCCGGATCATCTTCGATAATCAGGATGTGAGCCTGCTCGTTTGATTTCATGTTCCGCCTTTCTCGAACAGCATAAAAATTTGTCGGTTCAAGGTCAAGCGGACGTTTCGTGAATAAAATATCAGGGCTGCAAATAAAATCTTTGCAAATGCGGATGGAAGTGCTTTAAATATGGATGTGTTCGAAAAACCATTTTGGGAGGGATTGAGTATGATGATGGGGAAACATATTCGGCTGGAGCGTCTTATTAATCGCGCCACGATGCGGACGGTTATTGTTCCAATGGATCATGGCGTAACGGTTGGTCCGATTCGGGGTATTGAGAATATGCGCGATATGGTTAATGCCGTGGCCGACGGCGGCGCCAATGCCGTCTTGGGGCATCTGGGTTTGCCGCTGCATGGGCATCGCCGGGAAGGTCGCGATGTCGGCTTGATTCTGCATCTTTCGGGCAGCACGGTCTGGAGCGCCGACCCGAACGCCAAGGTGTTGGTCAATACGGTTGAAAATGCGCTTAAGTTTGGCGCGGATGGCGTCAGTGTGCATGTCAATATTGGCGCGGCCAATGAGGCGGAAATGCTGCGTGATTTCGGCGAGGTTTCCGTAAAATGCCTGGAATGGGGCATGCCGCTTCTGGCGATGATGTATGCGCGCGGGAGCAAGTTCAAGTCGGAAACCGATCCGGATGGTGTCCGCCATGCTGCGCGCATTGCCGCCGAACTTGGGGCTGATTTGGTGAAAGTGAATTATACTGGGTCGCCAAAAACTTTCGAAAAAGTTGTTGCCGGTTGTCCGATTCCGGTGGTGATTGCCGGCGGAGAAAAACTGGCCGATGAGCGCCTGGTGTTTGCCATGATTACGGATGCGCTGAAGGTTGGCGCGCGCGGCGTGGCTGTCGGACGCAATGCCTTTGGGCATGAATCGCCGCGCGCCATGCTGCGCGCCATCGGCGCGATTGTGCATGAAGGCGCCACGGTGGATCAGGCGCTGCGCATCTTGCGCGAAAAGAGCGCCGCCGGCGCGTCAGGCAAATAATTGCCCCGGCAGGTTGTGCCTGTCCGGATGGCGCGCAAAAGCTTTGTTACGGCCACAGGATTTCAATCAGCGTTTGCGGTTCGAGCCGCATTGGCGCGCCGCGCCCTTCATAAAAGCCGTGTTCGGCAATGAAGTGGATGTGCATATCCGTGTATATGAGCGTCTGCTTGCGCGCCTGGTTGTAAACAATCATATTGGTCTTGGCGAGAACGGATGAATCGTCAAAAGGGCAAACAAGCAGTCCGCGTTCCGATTCTGCGCGCACTTCAAAATGGGGCGGCACAAGGACAGGCGCGCCCAGCGCCGGCAGGGCGGCATCGCGTAAGGCGGCGAGGCGCGCGGCAATTTGCCGGTGGGTGAGGCCGTGTGCGCGCACTATCTGATCGTCTGCGCGCAGGATGGTTGCCAGAGCGCGCTTGTCCTGGCCGAGGAAGTTGCCGTTCCGCAACGCTTTTTGCGCCTCTTTGATGGTTGGATTTGTTTTCATGATGTAAATTTATCGTAATAGATGCGATCTTCCGGAAAACACTTTTGCCGGAGTATTTTGAGGCAGGCATTGATCATGGCCGGACTGCCGCACAGATAGGCATCCGAGTCGCGACCGGCTTCTGGATCCAGCCGGCGTTCAAGCGCTTCCGTCACAAGGCCGGTTTCGCCGCGCCATTGATCGGCCGGCGTTGCGCCGGAGAGTACGGGGATAAATCGGAAATCAGGCAGTTTTTGTTCAAGCTCATGCATTTGGTCCAGCAGGAAGAGATCAGCCGGTTTTTCGGCGCCGAAAAAATAGCGGATCCGGCGGGAGTTGCCCTTGTCCAGCGCATCAAACAACATGGATTTGATCGGCGCCATGCCTGAGCCGCCGGCGATGCAGAGCGCGGCGCGCGCGCCGGTACGCAAACAAAAATCGCCGTATGGTCCGTTGAAAACCACGGGCATGCCCTGTTTGAGATGGTCGAAAATATAGGTGGTTGCCGTTCCGTTGCGGACGCGTTTGATTTCCAGTTCGATTTGTTCCCGGGCGGCTGGCGGCGAGGCGATCGAATAGGCGCGGTGAATAAACCGGCGCGAAGTACCGTAAGGCGGAATCCGCAACTGAATGAACTGGCCGGCCTGAAAATCAATGCGCGAAGGATTGGTCAGGCGGATCGTTAATTCGAGAATGGCGTCGGTCAGCTTGCGCTTGCCGGTTACCTGCCCCTTGTATTCGCGCACCCGCAGCCAGTCTGCGGGAATATTGACATGCAGATTGCCTTTGACCGGCGTCTGGCAGGCCAAACGATATCCTGCCTGGCGTTCGGTTTCGCTTAAAAGCAATTTTTCTTTTGCGGAACATGGTTCGGAGGATCCGCGCAATTGAACGCGGCATAAACCACAGACGCCGTGTCCGCCGCAGGCGGAGGGCACGAAAATGTTTTGCGCCTGTAGCGCGGTCAGGAGCGATGCGCCGGATGCGGCGGGAACAGGCGGCTGTTCGTTGACGCTGACGGATGCGCTTGGATTTGTGTCGGCCATTTAAATCAAAAATCCGGAATGTGCGGCAAAAAAACTGTTCAATTCGGTTTTGTTTTGTTAAATTAACACGTAATGCTTTAGTGTGCAATGAGGATTCGCATGAAACATAAGTGGCCGCAGATATGCTTGATCGGCTTTTTGATTGCGCTGGCGGCGTTGGTTGCCTACTGGCCGGCGCTGGACAATCAATTTGTGGATTTTGATGATCCTCTCTATGTAACGGAAAATGCCATGCTTCAGCGTGGCTTGAATTTTGAGACAATCCGCTGGGCATTGACAAGCAAACATGCGTTCAACTGGCATCCTTTGACCTGGATTTCGCTGATGTTTGATTTTGAGTTTTATCGTTTGCGTCCGATGGGTTATCATCTGAGCAACATGCTGCTGCATGCGTTTAATGCTTTTTTGCTTTGTATTGTTCTGACGCGTATGACGCGCGCGTTGTGGCCAAGCGCTTTTGTCGCGGCGCTTTTTGCCCTGCATCCCCTGCATGTTGAGTCCGTGGCCTGGGTCAGCGAGCGCAAGGATGTCCTGAGCGCCTGCTTCTGGATGCTTGTGCTTTGGGGTTATGCGCATTATGCGGAAAAGCCGGGCTGGGTGCGCTATGCGTTGGTTGTGGGTTTGCTGGCGCTGGGGTTGATGGCCAAGCCGATGCTGGTCAGTTTGCCGCTTGTGCTTTGTTGGCTGGATTATTGGCCTTTGCGGCGTTTGACGGCGGGCTTGCGCTGGAAAGATGGGTGGAACTGGAAACGGGCATTTTGGGAAAAAGCGCCCTTGCTGGCGCTGGCGGCTGTTGCCTGTGTGATTACCTTCCGCGTGCAACATGCGACCGGCGCCGTTGCATCCCTGCATCAATACCCGTTGTTGACGCGTTTGGCCAATGCCGTGATGGCCTATCAGGGCTATTTGCTCAAAATGTTCTGGCCGACGCGTCTGGCTTGTCTCTATCCGTATCGGGAGACTTTCATTTTGCATGAGCTTTTCGGCGCGGTTTTGGTTTTGGGGATGATAACGGCGCTTGCCTTGTGGCTTTATCGCCGCGCCCCATGGCTGATTGTCGGCTGGCTCTGGTATCTTGTTGCGCTTTTGCCGGTGATTGGTCTGGTGCAGGTCGGCAACCAGGCCATGGCGGATCGTTATGCCTATCTGCCTTTGATCGGCATTTATATCATGCTGGCCTGGAGTGTGCGCGCCTTGGCGCGCCGGTATTGCATGCATGCTTGCCGCTGGGTTCGTGTGATTTTGGCGCTGTTGGCGGCGGCGCTTTTGATGTTGCTTGGGTGGGGCACATGGCGGCAGGCGGGGTATTGGCGGGATACGGTAGCGGTTTTTGAGCGCGCCCTGGCGGTAACGGAAAACAACTATCTGGCGCATAACAATCTGGCGAATGTCCTGCCGGGCTATGGCCGGCTGGATGAGGCTGTCTGGCACTATGCCCAGGCGCTGAGCATCAAGCCGGATTATGCTGAAGCGCACAACAATCTCGGCGTGGCATTGGCCCGGCGCGGCAATTTGGAACAGGCTGTTTATCATTACCGGCAAGCGCTGCGGATGCGTCCGGACTGCGCGGAAGTGTATGTCAATCTTGGAACGGTTTTTTTTAATCAGGGCCGGCTTGATGAGGCCGTCAACCTGTTTGCCGAGGCTGTGCGCGTCAATCCGTTTTTGGCGAATGCCCATTACAATCTTGGGGTTGTTCTGGCGCAAAATGGAATGTTGCCGGAAGCTGTTGGGCATTATGTGGCGGCGCTGGAAATCAAGCCGGATATGGTTGATGCCTACGGTAATCTGATCCGTGCCTTGCTGCAATACGGCGAACCAGGCAAGGCGATGATCGCGTTTCGCGCCATGGCGCGGCTCTATCGCCGCTGGTTGCCGGCCATGACGGCCAACCTGCAGGTTCTGGCCGGATATATTGATTTAAGCGCTGTGGATCGCGCGGATTTGATTGCGCTGGCGGAGCAGCTCAATCCTCCCGCACAAGCAACAGATCCGGTTTTTCTTGAGGCGTTGGGTGTTGCGTATGCCGGCATCGGACGTTTTGACGCGGCGCTTGCCGTTACCCGCCGGGCGATCGCCTTGGTTGGCGTATCCGCAGCGGATGACGCTCAAAAGCTCCTGACCATGCTTGGTGAACGCATGGCGCGTTATGAAAGCCGCCTGCCTGTCTGGGATAATAATATTCCGGCAACGGTTCCGAACGCATTGCCTTAAACCGGTTAGCCTGACCTCACCCGCAGGGTGGTCTTGGTTGTAAAATTATGCTTCACTATTTTGGTGATATGGCGTAAAAGTTATAAGTCAATCAATGAGCAAGCTTTATGATGTTTAATGAAAATTCCATCACGGATTCAGGAAGATGTTTATGCCTGATTCAGAAAGCGATTTGGTTGAGTGTCGTGTTTTCAGGATTCGCAGTGTTTGCCGATAAGGGAGAAATATCCATGACCAATAAAAAAGAAAATGTTGTCCAAAAAGTGTTTGGCGCCGGGCGCTGGTTTCCGGCGCAAAAATCGGCGCTTGACCGGATGGTAAACGGCTATATCGCGCAGGCCAATGTTCCTGCAATTAAAGGCCGCATTGTCGCCGCGATTGCGCCGCATGCCGGATATGTTTATTCCGGCGCAGTGGCCGGCTATGTGTTTCGCGCGCTCAAGGATCAGGCTGCGCGTGGGCTTGCGCCCGATACGGTCGTGATTTTGGGCTTGAACCACAAAGGCGGCGCGCGCGGCGTTTGCCTGATGGATGGCGACAGTATTGTTACTCCTTTAGGCGAGACAGTCTTGGATGGGGATGGGGCGAAAATTCTTGCGGCCGGGCGTCCGGCGGTGCGTTTTGATTGTGCGCCGCATCAAGGCGAGCATTCGGCTGAAAATCAAGTGCCGTTTGTGCAGGCTGCCTTGCCTGGGGCGCGCTTGGTTATGGCCTTGGTTTGCGATCAAGAAGCGCAGACGCTTGATGCGCTCGTGGACGGGCTTGCCGAACTTTCCGCCAAGCGGCGTTTGTTGGTTATTGCCAGTTCCGATATGTTGCACGATCCGGACTATGATCAAGTAACGCGTGTTGATCAGGCCAGCTTGAAAAAAACAGCCGCCTTGCAAACAGCGGAGCTTTTGCGGGATTGGCGTTATGACAGGCAGATTTTTTGCGGTATGGCCGCCGTGGCCGCAGCTATGCGCTTTGCGGAAAAGCAGGGCTGCCGCGCAGGCCGGACGCTTTGTTATCGTAATAGCGG
>CAZMFH010000028.1:0-11419 GCA_964565485.1 uncultured Verrucomicrobiota bacterium
AAAGCAGGATGAATTTTAACTGAAGAAGAGTCGGAAAGTGAAGATTAGCAATTAGCATGACTATGAATCAAAAAGCCGGCTTTGCCAAAATTGATATTACGCCTGAAATCGGTTGCATCATGCAGGGGTGTATGCGCAGGACTGCCACGGCCGATGTGGTGGAGAATCCTTTGTTTGCGCGGGCTGCTGTCTTTGATGACGGTTCCAATCAGGCGGCAATCATTCAACTGGACTTATTGAGTATTCGTTGGACACAGACGAATGCTTTTCGGTGCGAAATTGAAAAGCGTTACGGTTTTCCGGGCGCCAACATTATGGTGGCCGCTATTCATAATCATCGTGGTCCGGCTGTCGCCAATCTGGCGGATATTCCGCGCGATGAGGCGTATATCAAGGTGTTGACAGAGAAGGTTGTTCGGTTGTTTGGCGAAGCTTTGCGGAATATGCAACCGGCTGCGATTGGTATGGAAAGTGTCTTGGAATGGGAAGTTGCCTCCAATCGGCGGGTTGTCAAGCGTGACGGTCTGGTCGGGAAGGGACGGAGCGCGCAGCCGCTCTATGTCGAGGGGCCAATTGATCCTGAGGTGGCGGTTTTGGCCGTCAAAGATGCGCAGGGCAAGTTAATGGGGATTTTGGTCAATCATGCGATGCATCCAAATGCCGCCGGGGTGGGAATTGGCGCCGGAGTTCCCGGCTGGCTGGAGCTGGCTTTGCGGCAAAAAACCGGGTGCCCGATCACGATGTTCTTGAATGGCGCAGCCGGTAATCTGCAAATTCATAGCGTACGCAAGCGCCCAATCGAAAACTCGGAGACGGAATTGGCCGCCAAACTGGCGCAGGACGTCAGGGATGCGCTAAAAACGATGAGTTTTGAAGAACATGCGCCTGTTCGTGCGCTCCGACGGACGGTTGATTTGCCGTTTCGCAAGGTGACGCCTGATGAAATCAACGGCACGGTGCCGGGTGCGGCGCGCGCGGGTGAGCCGGGCTTGTATGATCGTGTTATTCCCAGCTTGCTCGATTTGATCAAAACGCGGGGGGTGAACAAGGCGGAAGTGCAGGCTTTACGGATCGGCGCGCGTGTTTATGTTGCCGTTCCGGGTGAGCTTTTTGTGGAATTAGGCCTGACCATCAAGGAGAAATGTTTTCCCGGACATGTGATTGTTGTCGGATATGCCAATGGCATGGTGGGGTATTTACCGACACGCGAGGCTTTCCCGCGTGGCGGTTATGAGACGACTTTTACAAGTTCCAGCCGCTTGGATCCGGAAGCCGGATATATTTTGGTTGAAACTGCAGTTGAATTAGCGCGTGGATTAATGGCGTGAAATGGGGGATGCATGAAAAAGCGAAGATAAAAAAGTTTTATGGTTTAGAGTTTTATGCAAGACAAAAATGAGGCACGTAAGCGCGGAAAGCGGGGAGCGATTCTGACGCTAAACACTTGACGTGCTTTTGTAGCCGCGCCGGTAACGGCGTGGATGTTCGATCGCCACCGCCTCACGGCGGCGGCTACATGAAGAAGGTGTTAAGGTGTTCCGTTTTAGGGTTTTGAGTAGCCGCGCCGGTAACGGCGTGGGTTCTTGGGAAGCGGGCGGAAAGTTAAAATTATCAATTAGCAATGCAAAAGTAAGAAATCACGTAGAAGAGGAGGCAAAAAATGGCATTATTAAAAGTTGGGGTTTTGGGAATGGGCGCGGGTAAATTCTGGTCGGAAGGGGTGGTCGCGAATAAAAACGCCGAACTGACGGTGATTTATGATCCCAATCAGGAGAAAAGCAGGCAGCTTGCCGAGCAGCTTAAAACAAGGGCGGTATCGTCGGAAGATGATTTTTTTGCGACGCCGCTTGATATCGTGATTGTCGCGACGCCTGATCATTTGCATGTGCCGCAGTCTGTCCGCGCTTTATCGCTGGGCAGTCATGTGATTTGCGAAAAGCCGATGGCGGCGACGGTCAAGGATTGCCAGGTGATTAATGCGGCTGTGCGGCGTTATAAAAAATACTTTATGGTTGGACAGGTTTGCCGTTACACGAAGGCTTTTCTGACGGCCAAAAAATTTATTGATGAGGACTGGATCGGCGAAATTGCTTTTATTGAAAGCGAATATTACCATAACTATGCGCATGCCGTCGGCGCGGATGGCTGGCGTAAAGATCCGAAAATACGGCGGGAAGGTTTTATTGGCGGCGGCTGTCATGCGATGGATTTGATTCGCTGGCTGGCGGGGCATCCGACGGAAGTTTCGTGTTATATGAATCATAAATATCTCACGGATTGGCCGACCAACGATACCGGAGTGGCAATCATGAAGTTCAAGAGCGGCGCCATCGGCAAGGTTTTTGTTTCGGTGGGCGTCAAGGCCGGTTATTCCATGCGCACTGTTATTCACGGCACGCAAGGCTCGATCGTTTGCGATAATACGAGCCCGACTATTGATGTGCATAGCGATCGTTATCTTTCCGTCAGCGGAACGAGATTATGGAAGATTCCGGTTAGAGTGAATTCGCATAATATTGCCGGTGAATTCAACGATTTTGTGGATAATTTGAAGGCTGGGCGCCGTCCGCCGCTTGATGAATTTGAGGGCACCAATACGGTGGCGTTTGGCGAGGCCTGTCTGATTTCCGCCCGCACCGGCAAGCCTGTATCGGTCGCCAGTTTCAAACGCAAGGCCAAATAGGTTTCCGGCGTGACTGATTATTACGCAAAATTATGCGCGTCGGTTCCGCCGCAGCCGCCGGAGAGCGCCTGGCGTTTTATCGGGGAATTGAAATCGCCATTGCATGCCGGTTCCTGGCGCTGGGAACGTTGGCGGGCGCAACACGGTGAGGTTGAATTGCGGCATGGCGTGGTGTTTGAACCTGATTTTCCGGATGCCGCCGGTCTTTTGGAAACCGCTTGCGCTGATTTCAATAAATTCCTGGATTATGCCGGTTTGCGCGGCAAGGGTGGGTATTCGATTTGCCTGAAGCACACCAGGATGCCGGTTGGCGAATCTTTTTGCGTTGAAGTGGCGCGCGGAAAGACTGTGCTTGCCGCCGGAGACACGGAAGGGATTCGCCGTGGCTTGATTTATCTTGAGGATGAATTTTTGCGGCGCGGCGGTCCGTTCCTGCCGCTTGGTGTTGTCCGCCGTACGCCGGTCGTTCGCACGCGTATTTCGCGCTGTTTTTTCGGGCCGATCAATCGTCCGCCGAAATGCCGCGATGAGTTGGCTGATGATGTTGATTATTATCCGGACGAGTATTTGAACCGTTTGGCGCATGACGGCATCAACGGGCTGTGGCTGACGATTAAATTCGCGGATACGGTGCCGTCCAGAATTATTCCGGAATATGGATGCCATGCCGAAGCGCGTTTGAACAAGTTGCGCCGGACTGTTCAAAAATGCTTGCGGTATGGCATTAAAATATATGCGTTTTGCATTGAACCGGCATCATTTGCGTTGGATAGTCCGGTTTTGGCCGCGCATCCGGAACTGGGCGGACATCGGACGACGACGCATGCGGCGTTTTGTCCGAGTTCTAAATTGGGGCAGGCATATTTGGAAGAGGCGGCGCATACGCTTTTTGCGCGTGTGTCCGGTTTGGGCGGATTGATTGACATAACAGTCGGCGAACGTTTCACTCATTGCGCTTCCAGCGCGGTGGATGCCATCAATTGTCCGCGTTGTAAGGGGGTGCCGCCGTGGGAGATATTGGGGCGTACTCAATCGGCGTTGGTGCGCGGCATGCAGCTGGCCAACCCGGGCGCAGAATTCATTTCCTGGCCCTATGCGCAAAAAGCCTGTTGGGGTGAAAAACTTGCCATACAAGCTGCCGGGCATATTCCGCCGGGCGTGATTCACTTGCAGAATTTTGAGACAGGTGGACGTTCTTTGCAGCTTGGCAAGGAACGCCGGGCCAACGATTACTGGCTTTCCTATGCCGGACCCAGCGATCTCTTTCGCGATTGCGCGCGCCGCGCGACGCGGAAGAGCACACGCGTTTTCGCCAAGCTGCAGGCAGCCTGTAGTCATGAGGTGGCCACGGTGCCTTATGTTCCCGTGCCGGGGCAGCTTTATTTGAAATATAAAGCCATGCATCAACTGGGCGTCAGCGGCGCCATGCTTTGCTGGTATTTCGGCAATTATCCCTCGCCGATGAACAAAGCGGCTTGCGAGCTTTCGTTTGCGCCGTTTCCCAAAAACGAGCGTGCCTTCCGGATGGCTTTGGCGCGGCGTTATTGGGGCGCTGACGCGCACAAGGCGGCGATGGCCTGGCGCTATTTTCAGCGGGCTTATCAAAATTATCCGCTCGATAATTTTTTCGGATACTTTGGCCCGATGCATGACGGCCCCGTCTGGCCCTTGCTGCTCAAGCCGGCTAATGCGATTTTGGCGCAAACTTTTCAGTTGTTCGATCCGCCGAGCGGCGATCGGGTGGGCGAAGCCTTTCCCGGCGGCCATACCTGGCGCGAAATTCTGATTCTTTGCGGGCGTTTGACGCGCATCTGGCGGCGGGGACTGAATATTCTTGAGACGCTCGATCGTCCCGCTCTCAACGCTGAGCAGCGGCGCGATTTGACTGTGGCGCGGGCGCTTGATCTCCAATTCCGTAGCGGCTATAATATCATGCGTTTTTATGCGTTGCGCGAAAAAATGATTGATTCTCATTTGCCGCGCCGCGCTCGTTTTTTAAAAGATATGCGTGTGATTGTCGAGGAAGAGCTGCGGAATAATCGTAAATTGCTGGCATTGACGATGCAGGATGCGACTTTGGGGTTTCATTCCGAAGCGGAAGGTTACAAGTATTTTCCAGCCAAAATCCGCTGGCGTATGCGTCACTTAAAGCATTTGCTGCGGTATGAGTTTAAAAAAATGGAGGCGTTGGCGCGGAAACCTGGTGATTTATTTCCGGAATATACGGGCGTCAAGCCGGTCGGTGCGGTTGTGCGCTGCGTAAAATTGCTCCGTCCGCTTGCCATGTCCGCTCCGCCACAAGGCGCAGTTTGGGACGCCATGTCCGTCTTGGAGCTGAATTGTCAGATTGTTGCCGGAAAGTCCGGGAAAGCGATTGTTGCGCCAAATCCGGAATTTAAAGGCATAATCAAATTAGGTTGGACAGAGCGCTATCTTTATATAGGCGTGATTTGCCGCGCGCCGGCGGAGTCTTTGCAAAACTACCCTGAACGCCATAATTTGTTATTGCAGTTTGAGCCGATGCGCTTGTTCCCCGGCTTGCGTTACAGTCTTTATGCCAATGGCGACGGGAAATCCGTTGTTATTCCGGCATCCTGGGCGCCGCGTCCGGCGCCATGGGATTTTTGTGTGCAGCGCCAGGCTGGCAAATGGTCGGGTGTTATTCGTATCCCCATGGTTGGATTATTTGGCGCAGCGGATGCTCCGCGTCCGATCCGTTTTTCCGCGCTTTTTACCTGGCATGGCGCAACGGAGCGGCGGTTCGCATTCTTGGTTCCACCCTGTCCGCTTCCAAACTCGCGGCAAGGGTATGGTAATTTTAATCCGAACAAGGAATTGGGTTGGCTGCAGTTTGTCTGATATGTGGGGGGGCATGAAAATATATCTTTCTGCGCGTATTATTGAACGCGCCGCGTCGCCGGTGGCGTTTTCTGATTTTTTGGCCATGGCTGCCGATGCCGGGTATGATGGTGTTGGGCTGCGTCAGGCGCAGGTTATGCCTGAACTTGATGAGGCGGCATTGGCAAAGATGCGTGCGCTTTTAGATAGCCATGGATTGGGAGTCTGTTCCTTGCCGCTTAGCGCGCCGCCCGCGTATTATGTCCAAATTGCGCGCCGGTTGGGCGTCAAGGTTTTGCAGACCGGCGGAACGCCGGAGGAAATGTCGGAACTGGCCGCCGGGCTTGATGCCGATATGGCGCTCGGCCCGCAGATGCATACGCGTGGCGATTACGAAAATGTGTCCTTGGCGGCGGAAAATTTAAGACGCGCCGCCGACCGTCGTGTGGGAGTGATTGTTGAGCCGGCCAATCTGATGTTTACCGGCGCAAAATGGAGCGCGGCCTTGTTTGAGCCGTTGCGGGGACGTATTATCGGCTGCCATCTGCAAAGTGTCGAGCTTATGGACGAAGGATCAGGCGGAGCGAAAGTTGTCTTGCGCGATGGCCGCAGTGTTTGTTATCGGCGTGTTGGATTGGCGGAAAATCGGCAGATTGATCTCTGCGGATTTTTGCGCGCGTTAAGCGCTGCGGGGTATGATGGTTTCATCAATGTGATTGAGCCGGCTCGTCCCGGCGCGGATAGCGCCGTGCTGGCTGCGGAAACGGCGCAGGCTTTGCGTCGCGCGCTTGCTGCAACCGGCGCAACAAAGGGCAGAAAAATAAAAAGTAAAAATTAGGGCATGGTTCATTTCGAGGTAACACATTTTTGGGCAAATTGAAGGTGGCACAGGCATTCCTGCCTGTGTAATGTCTTATTGATAAGTCGTTAAGAACACAGACAGGAATGTCTGTTTCACCTTGTATCCCATCAAAGTGTTACCTCTATGCGTGAAATATGAACCATGCCAAAATTAGCAATTGAGTCGCTTTCAAAAGTCAGCTTTTGAAAGCAGTATTCAGAAGCCAGAAGCCAGAATGTAAAATCCAGTAAATCGCTTATCATAAACGGTTTGAATTTATCCTGAATTCTGACTCCTGAATTCTGAATTCTTTCAAAACGTGAGTTTTGAAATTATCAATTAGCAGTGCAAAAGTCGGGAGAAAAGGACGAAAGAGCGGGGGACGATTTTCTTCAGGCACTGGCCGTTTAACGTGCTTTTGTAGCCGCGCCGGTTCCGGCGTGGATCTTCCGGAAAAAGGGTTGCCACCGCCTCACGGCGGCGGCTACCCAACCCGAATGCTAAAAGTGAGGCGCTTGCAAAACATGGGAATGTGGCAAGCTCCCAACAGGCGACGGCGCGGCTCGCCCGGACTCACCCTACCAAAGCCAAATTTGGTCGCAACGGTGGGGCGAGACCTCCGGGCGAGCCGTTGTTTCCGAGAATGACACAGCCCGGCCGAAAGCTGCGGGATGCACCGGAGATTTTCGAGCGGGAAAGGCCGGCGTGGAAACCGGCCCTCCAGGGAATTGGCTTACATCATTGGATGGCGTGGTTGTTGCCGACATGTCCAAAGAGGCTGTTATCGGCGTTTGGCGGATTGCTGGTTGTTGCGACCAGAGCGTTGGGCGAAGTGGCTCCGGAATGGCGTCCGGCGACGGTTCGGTTGCCTTGCTGCCGGCGCAAATGGCTTGAATTGCTCGGTGGGAACATTTTTGTGCTTGGAGGTCGGAATGGTTGTCCGGATGATTTTTTCAATGGCATACACATCCGATTTTTGGTCGGGGGTGGCGAAAGAGATGGCATGCCCGGCATGTCCGGCTCGGCCGGTCCGTCCGATTCTGTGCACATAATTTTCCGGATCATCCGGCAAATCATAATTGATGACCAGTTGGATGCCGATAACGTCAATGCCGCGCGCTGCAATATCGGTTGCGGCAAGGATGCGGTAGCGGCCGGACTTAAAGCCTTCCAGCGCTTCTTTGCGTTGGGCCAGCGAGCGATTGGCATGGATTTCCGCAGCGGCATGATTGTTTTTGCGCAAGAACAAAGTGATGCGTTGCGCTCCGCGCTTGGTTCTTGTGAATAGAAGCACAGGCCCTGAATACTGCGCCAGGATTTCGATTAAGAGCCGTTCTTTCAATTCACGGCGAACAACGAAAATCTCCTGTGAGACTTTGGCGGCGGCCGTGCCGGTAGGGTCTATTTCAGTGCGTACCGGCAAGCGCATGTTTGTGGAGGCCATCGCAATAATTTTGGTCGGCATGGTCGCAGAAAAGAGCATGGTCTGGCGGTCTTTGGGGATCAGGCCGATAATCCGCTCGATTTGCGGCGCGAATCCCATGTCGAGCATGCGGTCGGCTTCATCAAGCACCAGCACGCTGACATCGTCGAGCCGGATGCGTTGCTGTCCGATATGGTCAATCAGGCGTCCGGGTGTCGCGATGACAATGCGCGGACGTTTGCGCAGCGCGATGATTTGTTTCATCATAGATTCGCCGCCAATCAGCACTGTGGATTCAAGACGAAATGTCGGCGCGAATTTTTTGAAGGTTTCATTGACCTGCAGCGCAAGTTCGCGGGTGGGCACGAGCACTAGTCCGCGTTTCCCGGTTCGGGCGAGGCTCATCAGCATTGGGATGCAGAATGCGAGGGTTTTGCCGGTGCCGGTTTGCGCGATGCCGATCAGGTCTTTGCCCTCAATAGCAATGGGAATGGCCTTGCTTTGGATGGGGGTTGGCGTTGTGAATTTTAATTTTTCGATTATTTGAAGGAGTCCCGGCGCTATGCCTAGTTCGTAAAAATTATTGGGATTGTTATTCATGATTACACTAATACCTGACTGTCGTTTTGCTGTTTGTGCATGCTGTTTTTGTTGCGCGGCCATGATCATGCGCAATGCGGGGCGGAATGTCAACTGTTTGCTGAACCAGAATGCTATTTCAGATTGCGCCGATAATCGCGCGCGGCTTGCGCGAAAGCGGCAATATTGTCGAGCGGGATGGTTAGCTCCGGATTGAAAAGATCGTTTTCGGCAAGGATAAAACAGCGCTGATCGTCGCTCATTATGCCGACAAATTCGCCCTTTTCCGTAACGACAAAATCACCTGGTTCCGGACGCATGTTGGGATTGATAAATGCGCCGCGCAATGCGTTGACCCAGGGGCGGAGAAGGCGGCGGACAAGCAAATGGCGTGTGTCGCTCATATCAAGCGAGGCTTCAATGGCAAAACTTAATCCGCGTGATGAGCGTTTGAATAAATGCAGGCCGGTCAATTCACGTTGCTCCAGCTTGGCGCGCCCGAGGATTGTTAACGGGAGCGCATTGGATGGGGATTGCGCATCCGGCACGCCAATCAAGATAATGTTGGCTTTTGGATCAGGAACGAGCAGCGGGCCGGACAGCAAACATGAAGCGCCGGCGCCATCAGGCGGCGCAATGCGATAAAACACATGGCGCAGACGTTCGGAAATGCCGATCCAGTTGAGTCCCAGATCCCGCGCGGTTGCGACGAGGAATTGTTGGCCGTTTACGGTCAGGAGTGGCGGATAACAGGTTCCGACGTAGGTTTCAATCTGCCGCGCCGAAATGCGTTCGCTTTGCGGTTCTTCGCTGAGCGCCACACGCAGTTCCAGGCGCGCATCGCGGAACGGGCGGAATGGCCCAGGTTGTTTCGCGCCAAGTTCTTCAACCTTGGCGGCCAGCTCTTTAATGCCCGATGCGAGCGTATCCTGATTTTGGCGCACATCATTCATGCCTTCGGCAAGCTGGTCGGTTTGTCCGCTGATCAGCGCCCGGAGCGTCTGATGCAAGGCTTGGTGCTGGGTTGCGAGGGCGTCAAGTTTGTCGGCAAAACCTTGTGTTGCATGCATTGGGTTGATGGTTTGCAGAGTCTGGGCTGTTTCCGTCAGCGCAGCTACAGCGGCTTCCATTTGGAGCTGGTTGTCGGCGATATTACGGAATCCGGTCTGCATGGTGAGCGGGAGGTTGGTTGCGAAGGCGTTCAATGCCTGCAGGGTGGCGGCCATACCGGCCTGGTTGGCTTCCATTTCTCCCAGTTGGGCATGGATGGCGGCCTGACTGCGTGTAACATCATCAAGTTTTTCGTGAGTCAGGGCGCCGCTGATTTGGATTGAGGCAATATTGGTGGTCAGCGCTTTCTGTTCATTTTGAATTTCACGCAATGATTGCTGGGTTTGCTCCTGTTTCTGATGAAGCGTATCCATGGCGCGTGTGCTTTGGGCCAGGGCGGCAATGCTCTCCTGCTGACTGGCGATCAGATTTTCGCGCTCCCGGATTGTCGTGGTCAGGCGCGCTTGTTCCTGGCGAAGGAGTTGTGTTTCCGCTTTTTGGGAGGCTATTTCGCGCTGGCGCGCAGCGATGGCCGCCTTTTGGGCGGCGATTTCGGTTTCAAGGTTTTGCTTGGTTTTTGCCAGAGCGTCGGCCTCACGCGGCAGATTGGCGATGAGGTTGTCCTGAGTCAGGATTTTTTTGCCGATCAGCGCGTCCCGTGCTTCGCGCAGCCAGTCTTCCTCCATGGCGGCCACGGCGGCTGGCGTGAATTCGGTCGCCTCATCTGTGGTTCCGCCGCCGCCGGCGCGCCAGTTGTCCGGCCCGCTTATAAAGAGCAGCAGCGAAGAAACCAGAAAATCCATTATGATAATTAAAATAGCCGGTCGCATAGAGCGCCTTTATTCTTTGCCGGTTATTAGGTATTCGCGCAGCGGGTAAAGATAAAACAGGCGCAGGGCCACGGCCATCACGATGCCGACAAGTGTGGAAGAGTAGGCCAGAAACCGGGCTACACCGACACCGTAGGTGGTAATCATAATGAAAGAAAAAATTGTTACCGCCAATCCGCCATAGAGCGGCAAATCGAGGAATATATCCAGGTTTTCCAGACGCCGGAGTTTGGTGGCATTATCGGCTTCCGTATCGTTTTCCACATCCTTGATTCGGCGGTGCGCAATCATCCAGCAGATGCCTTGCACAATGAGGATGCCGGCAACCATGACGGCCATTGAAAGCGGATTAAGCGTACTTTCGGATGAAGCGCCGGAAGCGCCGCTGGGCGCCTTGCTGCCGGAAGACGCTTCAATGTTTGCGCCTTGCAACGCCGATGTGCCGGGCGCAAACGCGCCCAGCAAGAGCAGCAGGCTGATGGTTGCGCCGACGGCCATGGCGGCGATCCAGTAATTTTTGCGTCCGAGCGGACGGTTGATCGCGGGCAGACCGGTTTTGCCGAAAGCCGGAATGAGCGTAATCAGCAGCAGGGCGCAGATCGGAGCGACAAGGATGTATTTGAGAATAACGGCTTTGACGCCGAATTGGGCGCGGGATTTCCGCCAGTATTCGAGCATCCAGGCCGGCGCCAGGCTGCGTCGGGAGTCGCTGAGCGATGTTGACGCATTCGCTGGATGCTCGGCAATCCAGGTCATTCCGATTGGGCCTTTGCCGGCTGCGGCGTAAAGCAAATCCATGCCGGACGCGCCACGCTTGATAATGACATCAATTAGCGTGGCGGCCTGACGTGGAGATTCGGTGTCGGCGATCATCAGGATTTGGACAAGTTTGCGCGCGTTGGATGGCGTGTGCGCGGCGATTTTGACCAGTGTTTTCAGCTGTTCTATGCTGCGCGCCTGTTTCAAAAGCGCAGCGAATTCATTCCATGTCCGGCAGGTTTTTGCCAGTTGATTGACCGGGAGCAATGTCTCCTGTGCGACAGCCAGCGCCATGGGGGTGATCGGCAGGATTTGCGCAGGAGCGAGGCGATCAGTCAACTGGTTTTGCAAAGCAGGCTGGAGGATATTCATGCAGAAAGCCGATTTTAACAACAAAAAGGCCAAATCTGCTTGCG
>CAZMFH010000028.1:11429-13159 GCA_964565485.1 uncultured Verrucomicrobiota bacterium
TGTATGTTTTTGATAAAGAGCGCGGATTCCTGGCGTGTTTCCGCTATGAGCGCCGACAGGTCTGTGCGCAAAATGGCGTCAGCCAGATTCATGCCGGCCATTTCCTCGAACGATCCTCCGGATTGCGGTTCCGCTTCAAGGCCGAGCGCGGTCAGGCGTCCGGTGGCGGTGGGGTCAGATAGCATTTGTCGGACGTAATATTCGCGCCGTTCGGCGGCGATCATCCAGCTCTTGAGCCGGTTTGCAATAATATAATTCAGGTTTTCCAGCGCGGCGGCGCGTCGGCCGGCGGACCAGTTTGATTCAGCCAGGTTGAGCAGGTCGGCCTGCGGCAGGGCCGACCAGTCGGCGCCGGCGGTGGCGCTAATCCGGTCAGGCAGTTGCAGAATGGCGGTCAAAAGCAGGACAGCGAAAAACAACGCGATTATTTGCAGGATTTTCATGGGCGATTCTCCCGAATAAAATTTCAATGATGTGATTTGGGCGCAATTCCAAATCGTCGCAATGGAAAGTCTCAAAAAAAACTATGCCTTGACGCCGGACTTCAGAAACGCGGTTTCATCGCGATACGTCCATTTTTCAACGCGCGTCAGATTGGTCGGCTTGATTTGCGGGTAAAGCACAATCTTGCCTTCGACAACTGCGCGCTGAATCAGATCGAGAGCTTCGGGAAACTTATCGAGGCTTCCGACCATATCAAGGTGGGCGCCGGGGTTGACTTCATTGGTAGCCACCATGCGCAGCGCTTCAATGACGTCGGCGGGACTGCCGCCGCTTGAACCGCAAAGTTTGATTTCATCATAATGCACGCGCAGTGTATCCAATTCAATCACGTGTTCGCCGCGTTTCAGGCCGCCGAAAAGATTTAAAACGCCGCCCTGTGCCAGCCATTCCTGGCATTCGGTTTGAACTTTGCGATTGCCGACGGCGGCAATGATATCATCGGCGCCTTTGCCGTTGCTGAGAGTGCGAAGCAGATCGCGCGCCGTGTTTGGCGGAACGGCATGCAGTTCCGTTCCGGCCTGCCGCGCCTTGTCGGTCAGGTTTTTTTTCAGCCACAAGAGGCGTTCTTCAAGCAGGTCAACGATCAGCAGGTGTTTGGGGCGGAATCGCAGTGCGGCTTCGGCATGCATGCGGCCCATGGGTCCGGCGCCGATAATGATCGTTATTCCGCCGGTCAATAGTCCCAGATGCGGAACGCGCGGAGCGGTTGGCGATTGCTGGTGGATATGCAGGTGGCGGGTTTGGGCGGATATAACACAGGAAAGCGGTTCGCACAAGGCGCCGGCAAAAAAAGGGATGGAATCCGAAGGCAGCGGCAGAAGGCAGTCGGCGGCAATGGTTTCCTCGGTTATGAGCATGTATTCGGCCATGTGTCCCGGCAGGGAATAGCCGATGGCCACCTTATACATGCCTTCGCCGTTGTTGCGATAGCGTTCACGATGATTGATGGGCGGGTGATTAACTGCCGGCTGGGTTGCATAACGTTTCCCGAGCGGATAACGCGTTGCCACATTTTGGCCGGCCTTGACAATGGTCAGACAACCCTCATCGCCCAAAATGATTGGATGGCGCTGCATGTCCCAGCCGTTGATGAAAGTGTGTTCGCTGCCCTGGGCGACCAGCTTGAGAATGGAAGAGCAGACACCGGCGGCATCAACACGCGCCAGCAACTGATTGTCGTTCGGCTCCGGAACCGGAACTTCATCCACGCTGATTGATTCGAAGCC
>CAZMFH010000028.1:13169-17130 GCA_964565485.1 uncultured Verrucomicrobiota bacterium
GCCTCTTCCATGCAGACGCACGGCGCGCATTGTTTTGGGGATTGTCGCGGCAAATTCGGCGTTTTGATTTTTCATGATCAAGCGCGGCTCCGATGATAATGATTATTGGTTTCGAGCAGTTTTTTTGCGGCGCGCCGGAGCATGAATGCATTGACCGTGCAGCGCGTGCGCGGCTTCCATCCAGGCTTCGGAAAGCGTCGGATGCGCCTGAATTGTTGCGGCAAATTCCGTTGCGGTCAATTCCGCCTGAATAGCGGTGGTGGCTGTGGCAATTAATTCTGTTGCATGGGCGCCGATAGCCTGGGCGCCCAGTAATTGCCCGGTCTGCTCGTCGGCGATCCATTTTACGAATCCGTTCGTTTCGTTTGTCGCAACGGCTTTGCCGAGCGAGACAAACGGAAATTTGGCCGTGTGGATCGCGCGTTGCTGTTTTTGCGCATCCTGTTCGGAGAGGCCGGTTGTGGCGATTTCCGGCGCGGTGAAAATACATGCCGGCACGATTCTGTTTGCGGTTGTGTTTTTGCAACCAAGCGCTTGATCCACAGCCGCCAGTCCTTGCGCAGTGGCGGCATGCGCAAGTTGTGTTCCGCCGGTAACATCGCCAATGGCATAAATTCCGGCGATATTGGTGCGACCTTTCGGATCGGCATTCAGGAATCCCTTTGGATTGGGGCGCAGTCCGGCTTGAGCGAGGTCGAGCGCCTTGGTGTTTGGTTGGCGTCCGATGGAAACCAGCATAAGCGCCGCTTCAATGGCTTGGCCGTTCACCAGGCCTTTGACGGAATCGCGTCCGGCAGTTATTTGTTCCAGCGGCGCGCCGGTTAGGATTTTGATTTTAAGTTTTTGCTCCATGACGCGCCTGAGTTCGGAGCGCAGATCCTTGTCCAGCATCAGGAGAATGTCTTCGAGCAATTCGACGATCGTTACTTCCGCGCCCAATTGCGCGGCCATGCAGGCGAATTCGCAGCCGATCACGCCTCCGCCCATGATGATCAGGCTTTGCGGCAATTGTGTGCGTTCGAGAAAGGCGCGGCTGTCCACGATTAATTCGCTTTGCGGCAGAAAGGCAGGCATGGCGGAGGTCGAGCCGGCGGCGATAATTATGCGCTTTGCCTCCAGACGCATGGTTGTTTTTTTGCCTTGCTGCAGGCTCACCCGGTTATGGGCGGTAAAAGACGCCTGGCCTTCCAAAAGTGTGACGCCATGACTTTTTAAAAGCTGTCCGATTCCGCCGCGTAGTTTGGCGACAACCTGATCCTTGTTCTTAATCATTGCCGCATAGTCACAGGCGGCTTTTTCGATGCGCAGACCCAATGTATCGGCGTGTCGGACGTTTTCGAGCAGGGCGGATGCGGCAATCAGGGTTTTCGTGGGGATGCAGCCCCAGTTCAGGCATGTTCCGCCCAAAGCTTCCTTCTCCACCAACGCCACCGCTGCGCCTTGTTGTGCGGCACGGATGGCCGCCGGATAGCCGCCAGGCCCGGCGCCGATTACGATAAAATCATATTTTTCCATAAATCGGTATCCTCGATAAATAATTTGATTTGATTGATAAAACGTGCCGCTGTGGCGCCGTCAATAATGCGATGATCGGACGAGAGCGTCATTTTCATCATGTTGCGGATAACAATTTGGCCTTGTTGCACAACCGGTGTGGGGCGTGTGCTGGAGACGGCCAGAATCGCGCTTTCGCCAGGATTGATGATGGCCGTAAAGTTTTCCACATCAAGCATGCCCATGTTGGAGATCGTGAAGGTGCCGCCAGCCATTTGATCCGGCGTCAGCTGTCCGTCGCGCGCCTGCCTGGCCAGTTGCGCAACTTGCTCGTGCAATTCCGGGAAGGTGATCGAATGCGCGTTGCGGATCACCGGCACAACGAGGCCGGCCGGCACTTCAACCGCCAGCCCGATATGGACGCGTGTGTTGAGACGAACGGTTTTGCCGTCAGTTGTAAAACTGTTGACAGCCGGGAACCTGGCCAACGCCATGGCGCTGGCTTTGATGATGAAATCCGTAACCGAATAAGCAATTTGGTCCTTGCGGAATGTTTTGCGTAAATTGATCAGATCGGTCATGTCGGTTGAGACGGTTACAAAGAAATGCGGGGTGGTGCTGAAGCTGTGCGCCAGACGTTGCGCAATTACCTGGCGCATTTTTGTCATCTGCTGCGGTTTTTCGGCGATGGCCTGCTTGACATCTTCAACCGTAAGACGTCCGCCATTGCCGGAAGGCGGCAGATCGAGAATGTCAATTGCATTGGCGCGTGCCAGCGCTTTGGCGGCCGGAGTTATTTTTAGTTGCGCAAAATTTTTGGTTGCCAGATAATCGAGCACATTCTTTTCGATAATCCGTCCGTTTGGTCCGCTGCCTGTGATTTTGGCGGCGCTGATGGCGCAATCTTTGATTAAGCGGCGCGCGCGCGGCGAGACGGTCTGACGGCGTGGCATGGCGTTGGCAGGGGTGGCTATCGCGCCTGTGGGAAGAATGTTGGTGTTGGTTGCCTGGATCGGGATTGCCACGGCTGGCGCTGGCGCAGATGCTTTTGGCGGCGTTGAGCGTGCCGCCGGCGGTGGCGTTGTGATTTCCGGGATAGCCTCGCCGGGGGCGCCGATGAATGCCACAGGCACAGAAACAGGAACAGCCACATTTTCCGGGACGATAATCTTCAGGAGTGTGCCGTCAAAAAAACTTTCAATTTCCAGAACGGCTTTGTCGGTTTCAATCTCAAAGAGAATGTCGCCTTTTTTGACTGTTTCGCCTTCGTGTTTGTGCCATTTAAGGATCGTGGATTCCTCCACGGTTTGACCGAGTTTCGGCATAATGACAGTTTGTGCCATTTTGTTGGTCCTATAAAATTCTTTTTGCTGCTGCGACAATGTCGCCGGCGTTGGGCAGGAAAGCCGCTTCAAGCACATGTGATTGCGGAGCGATTCCGTCGCGCGCGCCGACGCGCAGGACGGGCGCATCCAAATCGTCAAACGCTTCTTCCATGATGCGCGCGACGATATCGCCCGTAAAACTGCCGATATTAACGGCCTGGCTGGCGACAATGCAGCGGCCGGTCTTTTGGACAGATCTGAGCACGGTAAGCATATCGAGCGGCACCAGACTGCGCAGATCAATGACTTCCGCTTCAATCCGCAGTTCGTTTTTGAGCGTTTCGGCCGCTTTTAAGGCATCATGTAAAGCCGGCCCCCAGGTTACAATGGTCAGATCGTCTCCGGCGCGTTTAATATCAGCCAGGCCGAGTGGCACAAGATAGTCTTCTTCGGGAACCTGTCCTTTCATGCCGTAGAGCAATTGTGATTCGACAAAAAGAATAGGGTTATTGTCGCGAATCGCGGATTTGAGCATGCCTTTGGCGTCATAAGGGGTTGCGGGATAAACGACATAAATGCCCGGAATATGCGCAAAAACAGCTTCGAGAGTTTGGGAATGCTGGCCGCCGTAGCCTTTGCCGCCGCCGACCGAAGCGCGAATGACCATGGCCAGTTCGACGTTGGCGCCGGACATATAATGCCATTTGGCGGCTTGATTGCCGATTTGGTCGGAAGCCATCAGGGCGAAATCCATGTACATCAATTCCACGATCGGACGCAGTCCCGACATGGCCGCGCCAACGGCTGTGCCGCAAATGGCGGCTTCCGAAATCGGCGAATTAAAAATGCGCTCGCGTCCGAAAGCCTCTAAAAGCCCCTTGGTAACCTTGAACGCGCCACCGTAATCGGCAACATCTTCGCCATAATGAATCACACGCGCATCGCGCCGCATTTCCTCGATCAACGCTTCCTTGATGGCGTCTTTATAAGTCAATGCGCCGTTGACGCGCTTGATCTCCGGCAATTCCTTGACGATTTGTGTTTTTTGATATTGCGCCGGAACATTCTCGCAGACGGTATTTGTGTACATGTATTTGATGACGTCGGCGGGCGAAGGGTCTGATGAAGCTGCCGCGCGCACA
>CAZMFH010000029.1:0-9633 GCA_964565485.1 uncultured Verrucomicrobiota bacterium
CATGTTTTCATTGAGGGCATCCGGCGCGCGTTGTCCGGCAATGCTGGAGGAGTTGTTCCGTCAGGCGGCGCTGTTGCGGCGACAATCCTCAATCGTGGTGTATTGAAGCATGATTGGCGGCAAAGGAATCTGGCCGGGATCGAACCGGATGCCGCTGCGCGTGTTGTCTATCCACGTGTGAAAGCAGATTTGCCGCCTGTTCCGGCCAATGTCGGAATATTTCCAGCGGATGCTAAAGCCGGGATTCCTGACGCGCAGCCGACGGCTGCTGCCGTCTCAACTTCGCCTTGGGCTTGGTTCCGTGTTCTCGGACAGGTGGGCGGCTTGTATGTGGTGATGGAGACGGAAGATGGTTTGACGCTCATGGATCCGCATGCCGCGCATGAGCGCGTGTTATATGAGCGCTTGATGGCGCAAATTGAAAAAGGAGCAGTGGAAAGCCAGCGGTTGTTGATTCCGGAAACCGTCGAGCTGTCGCCGCGCGACGCGCTTTGCGCGCGCCGTCATCTCGATTTGCTCAAAAAAACCGGGTTTGGCATAGCCGAGTTTGGCGAAAATGCTTTTTTAATTGACGCTTTGCCGGCGTGTCTGGCCGAAACAACTCCGCGTGTTCTGATAACGGATATTGTCGCCATGCTTGATGAGTCCGGTGGGCGGCGTGGTGCGGGGATGTTGCGGGAAGAGTCTGTGGCGCAGGCGGCCTGCAAGGCCGCCGTCAAAGCGCATCAGACGCTTAAGCCGCTCGAAATTGAAGAGCTGATCGCGCAACTGGCGCAAGCCGAAATGCCCTATACCTGTCCGCATGGTCGGCCAACGCTTATTCACACCTCATTCCGGGAATTGGCGAAAAGGTTTGGCAGAGCGTAAATGACATGCTGCTTTTTTTGGCGCTCAGATGTTTTTTTAGTCCCTCGTATGCCCGCTGGTAGCGCAATTTTTCGTTTGCCTCCATATGTTCGATGGAGGTTTGTCGGGTGGTCATGAATGGTTCCTTGGCCATTTCCAGAAGATTGGCCACATCCTGCAATAATTGTTCTCCGCTACGGGCAAATGCGGTTGGGTCGGCAAGTTTGCCGTTGTTTTGCAGGAATTGGCGCAACGGGCTTTGGTGATTTTTAAGCTGAGATTCATTTTCCATGATAATGCGCACGGAATAAAGTTCAAAGAGCACCATGCGTGTAAAAAGCAGGAGCGCGTCATTATGAGCCGTTTTTTTGGCGGATTTCAGGGTCATGGCGCCGTGATCAACCGCGCCTTGCAGGCAGTATAGTGTGGCGTCTATTTTCTCGATCAGTTTTTTGAAGGGAATATTCGCTCGGCAATCCTTGAAATACTCAAGCGCTTTATCCAAAAAAGCGTCGCGCCGCGCCAGATGTACCGAACGGTTCATATTGTAAATGAAGGTTTTCATGCTGATCTTTATTGGAGCTTGCGCCGCATTTATTCAAATGCCATAATACAATCAGTTTTGCAAGTAAAAATAGCGGGAGAATAAGCCATGCTTGATTTAAAGGAAATCAGGGAACGGGAAGTCGAACTGCGCGCGGCGCTCACGCGCCGGGGCGCAACGGCCAATTTGGACGAAATTTTACGTATGGATCGTGCGCGCCGCCAAATGCTTACGGAGGCAGAGGCGCTTAAACGGCAGCGCAACGCCGAATCGGAAGATATCGGGCGTCTAAAAAAAAGCGGAGCAGACACTACCGGACGGCAATCGGAAGTCAAGCGGATTGGCGCGCAGATTGCCGGTTTGGATGAGCGTGTGCGGCAGCTGGAAAATGAGCTGAACCGGATGCTTTTAACCGTTCCCAACCGTCCGCAGGCCGATGTGCCGGACGGCAAGAGCGCCGCGGATAATGTGGTTGTGCGTGTTCACGGCGAAGCGTCTGCTTTTACTTTCAAACCGAAAACGCATGTGGAGCTTGGCGAGCATTTGGGAATCTTTGATTTCGTGCGCGCTGCCCGCATGACCGGGGCGGGCTTCCCGATGTTTGTCGGCATGGGGGCGCGTCTGGAACGCGCTTTGATCCAGTTTATGCTTGATTTGCACGTTGGCGAGCATGGTTATACCGAAGTTGCCCCGCCTTTTCTCTGCCATTCCGGTTCCATGACCGGCACGGGGCAGTTGCCGAAAATGGCCGAAGACATGTATCATCTGCCGTCCGACGATCTCTATTTGGCGCCGACAGCCGAAGTGCCGGTTACCAATATTTATCGGGAGGAAATAATTGAACGGCCTTTGCCGATTTATTTGACGGCCTATTCGCCTTGTTTCCGGCGCGAAGCCGGTTCGGCCGGGCGTGAGACGCGCGGTTTGATCAGAGTGCATCAGTTTGACAAAGTGGAAATGGTCAAATTTGTTGAGCCGGAAACATCGCAACACGAGTTGGAAACGCTTTTGGATAACGCCGAAGATGTGCTCCGACGACTTGGCTTGACATATCGGGTTGTGGCGCTTTGTGCCGGAGATTTGAGTTTTGCCGCCGCCAAGTGCTATGATATTGAATTATGGGCGCCTGGTCAGCAAGCTTGGCTGGAGGTTTCTTCCTGCAGTAACTTTGAAGCTTTTCAGGCGCGGCGCGCCGGTATCCGTTATCGGAACAAGCTTCGAAAAGTTGATTTTGTCCATACACTCAACGGGTCCGGTGTGGCGTTGCCGCGGCTGATGGTTGCTATCCTGGAGAATGGGCAGACTGCGGATGGAACGGTCATTTTGCCGGAAGCAATTGTGCCGTACATGCATGGAATTTGTCGTTTGGAACCGGGGCAGGCCGGAGGATTATGATCTTTTCTGCTTGTTTTTGAAGCAGATTTGATTGGGGACGGAATGGATACCTTGTTCAGGTGTGCTTGTGCGACTATCCGTCGTCATGATATGCTGCGTTGCGGAGGGCATGTTTTGGTGGCCGTTTCCGGTGGCGCTGATTCCGTGGCGCTCCTGGCGGTTTTGGCCGATCTTGCCAAAACATGGGAGTTGCGTCTGACGGTTGCGCATCTTAACCATTGTTTGCGCGGAAGCGCTTCTGCCGGCGATGCTGCTTTTGTTGCTAAAATTGCCCGGCAATTGCGGGTGCCGTGCGTTATTGCGCGCAGTGCCGTACGTAATCGCGCGCAGCGCGCCGGCATCTCGCTCGAAATGGCCGGGCGTCGGGCGCGTTACGATTTTTTCCGGCGTCTCGCCCGTAAACGCGGCTGTGATATGTTGGCGACAGCGCATACAGCCGACGATCAGGCTGAAACTGTTTTATTGAACATGACGCGTGGCGCGGGTGCAGCGGGTCTGTCGGGAATTCCATACGTGAGCCTGCATGGCGCGTTGCGCGTAGTGCGGCCTTTGCGTGATGCGCGGCGCAGCGAAGTGCTGCGCTTTTTGGAAAAGCGCGGCTTAGCCTGGCGTGAGGATGTCAGCAATGCCGATCCTGTCTTCTTGCGCAATCGCGCGCGGCTGGAATTGCTGCCCATGCTTGAAAAACGTTTCAATCCTGCGGTCCGCAACGCTTTGCTGCGCCTGGGTGATATTATGGCCGGCGAAAACGAATGGATGGATTTTTTGGCGGATGATGTTTACCGGAACTGTCGTGGCGCGGATGCGGCGCTTGATGCCGGTAAGCTGGCCGAATTTCACGTCGCCGCGCGGCGGCGTGTTTTGCGGCGCTGGCTGGCGGATATTGGCCTTAAACCGGAAGAAATTGATTTTGAAACCGTTGAGCGGCTTGATGCGCTGCACATGCAGCGCGCCTTGGAACGCGGGGCGGTCAATACCGCCGGAGGTTTGACTGTCAGGTGTAACAAAAACGGTTTTTTGCAGGCTGTCGCATCGCCGGCGCTTGGCGTCCAGCCTTTTTGCGTGCCTCTGGCAGCGCCGGGCAGGACAATGTTGCGCGGCAGGCATGTGCGGATTACGGTTTCAATTGCTCCCGGCATTGTCGTTGAGCGTCCGGGTTTGGTCGGCGGGTTGCCGGCGCGCGCTTCACTGTCGCTCAAGGTCTGGCGGCGCGCGGCGCTCCGGGCGCGTTCCTGGCAGCCTGGAGATCGGATGCAGCCTTTTGGCATGGCCGGCACGAAAAAACTGCAGGATATTTTCGGCGATGCCGGAATACCGCGGGCAGCGCGGCATTCTATTCCGCTTATCGAATGCCGCGGTGAAATTGTCTGGGTGCCCGGCTTTCGGATTGCCCGTAACTGGGCGGTTGGGGCGGGGGAACGCAATGCTTTGCAAATGCTTGTTGAAGAAGTTTAGTTCCGTGAATTTCGTATAAGCTACAGGATCAAGGTGTATGATGTTGTTGGTTGCTTTCGCATCTGTTTTATGTATGTTTTTGGGTATGAGTACTGTTCCAGAAAACCATGCCCTGCCGGTTGATGAATCCGTCTGGACGGAGCGCCGCCACGCGATGCTTCAACAGTTGCGTGCTTATCAAATCACCGACGCGCGGGTGCTGGTGGCGATGGGCAAAGTGCGCCGGCACATTTTTATTCCGAAAATTGCGCGGCGCAATGACGCCTATGGCGACCATCCCTGTCCGATTGGCTACGGTCAGACAATTTCGCAGCCTTTTATTGTGGCGTACATGACTGAGAAACTGGCAATTAAGCCTGCCGAAAAAGTGCTTGAAATCGGCACAGGTTCCGGTTATCAGGCGGCCGTGCTGGCGGAATGCGGCGCGGATGTTTACAGCATCGAGCTTGTGCCGGAATTGGCGCAGCATGCCCGGCTGGCGCTGGATGCGGAAGGGTTTGCCCGCGTCCATGTGCGCGCCGGCGACGGGTATCAGGGTTGGCCGGAGCATGCGCCATTTGACGCCATCATTGTTACTTGTGCGCCTGATGATGTGCCTTCGGCGCTGGTTGAGCAACTCAAGGAAGGCGGACGCATGATTTTGCCGGTTGGTGTTGATGTGCAGCGCCTGGTTGTTTTACGTAAAAATGCCGGGCAAATTGAGCGCTATGCGGATATTGCCGTGCGTTTTGTGCCGATGGTGCATGGCGACAAGAATACGGCAAAATGATATATGTCAAGGAACCCGCAAAGGGTGAGATTTGCCCGCGCGCCATTTATTCAACAGCGTTATTTTGTTCCGGTCTGACCTTCTGCCAAATGGCTTTGGGCAGTCTGATAAAAAGCGCTTCGGGAATGTTGATGAAAATTTCTCTCGGCAATTTTATTAAAATTTCCTCGGGCAGGTTAACCAGCACATGCTTGGGCAAATCAATCAGCAAGTCTTGGGGCAGTCCGATCAAAACATCTTTCGGCAAGGTTATCAACAGGTCCTTGGGCAGGGCGCTTATTTGGTCGCGGGATAGATTGAGCGGCCACCATTTCGGTTCCGCAAGCGAACCGGTCAGTCGGAATGCCAGTAGTTTCGAGAAAATGGCTGTGGTCCGTTCCATGGCCGGAAGGAAACGGCTTGTATTGGAGCGTTCTAACCAGACAATGAAATCCAATTTTCCATCCAATGTTATTTGGCCTTCTCCATGTACGGCGAGTGTTGTTCCGTAAAGGATGGCGTTGCGAATAATGATTTTGTCATCGCGTATGGTCCAATCGGCGCTGAAATCGGTCAAATTGATGGTGCCGAGGTTATGATCAACGAGGCGGATTAAACGGGAGAGCCCGCCTAAGATGCGTAGTTGGATGAGTCGGCCTTGCTCGATCCGCACTGTTCCGGCGCCGTTGATTTTATCATGACGGCTATTGTCAAAATAACCGGCGATCTTTCCGGCGGCGCCAAGTGTTCCGGCATATTCTTCGTGATTGGTATGGTTAATCATTTGTAAGAAATCATTCAGGTCTATGCCTTGCATATTGGCGTTAATGGCATAACGAAAAGCCGGTGAATTTTCTGCCGGATAAACAAGCATGCGTCCCTGCAATGTTCCATCATTTATTTCAAGCCGGATATCGGTCAGATCAGCGGTTGTTTCACGAAGCTTTAAGATGCAGGAGATCTGGTCAATGAAAAGCGGAGGATAGTTCCAGTCCGTGCCGTCAATTTCCGCCAGAAGGTCAGTGGCTTCGCCTGTTCCGTAATCGAAACGGCCTTGGACGGAAACCCAGTTGTTGCCGTCGAATTGCAGGTCGTTTGGCAGAATGTTCATTTCCGGATCAATCATGTGCAGGATTGCTGCCGGATTGGCGGTGGAGACAAAATTCAGTTGCATGACGGTGCCGGTTGCCGGGTCGGCCAGCCAGCCGCGCGCTTCGCCTTCTGCGCGCACAAGCAGGATGTTGGTCAGGGTCAAAGCGCCTTGCGCATATTCAAAGAATGTTTCTGCCTTGACGGCCGGTATGGAATTGATAAGCAGATTATGGCCTACAACAAAGCCATTCGCCCAGATGGCCGTATCTTTGCCCGTTTGACCGGTAAAATCAGCGTTCAGTAGCAATGGTTTATCTTTAAATTCGAGGGCTTCGGCAAAATAAGCCTGGTTGGAATTCAGGATCGGCGTCAGGATGCGCGGGTCAATTTCAGCCAGGCAGGATCCATCGTAGCCTCCGGCAATGAGATCATAAGTAAGATTGCCCTGGGCGAGGCTGCGCTGTCGCCCTGCGCCGAGCGTAATATAATAGGGGTCAATTACGAGAAGGCCGTCGCTAATTTCAAAATCCAGGCGGGCGCGTTCGATCAAAATCTCTGTTATTTCAGTTTGCGCCAGTGAAATCTGTCCGCGCATGTTTTTAAAGCATTGATCAACTCTTCCGGGATGGACGCGCATAGCGAAGGCGAGCGGCCCTTTATTGGTTAATCCATAGGTATTGAGGTTTGTTTGCCAGGCCTCGGGCAGGCACGGCAGCCATTCCGATGGAAGAATTTGGCCGTGTGTTTCCGCGCTGATCGTTTGATTGGTTATTGTATAAAGGCCGGAAAGCTCCAGAAACTGTTCATGGCTGCGGATGGACAATTGCTTGAGCACTGCCTGACCGTTTGTAATTGCCGCGGAAAAATTCCAGCGCTCAATGCGATGTTTGTTCCAAACAGTTTGGCTGCCGTTCATTTGGATGTCGGCTTGCATGCGTTCCGGTTCGGCGAGATTGATGCGGAAATTGATTTTTATTTCCGGCGGGTCGGTAAATGATAATTTTTCAAGTTGTCTCAGGAAGGCATGGATATTGGGCGATATTTTTGCTGCAGATGGTTCTGATTGGGGCGTATTGGCCGGCGGTTTGGCCTGGTTTGGCCGAATGGCGCCGCGGCAATTGAGCGGGATTGTGAAAATTTGGCAATGCAAATCAAGCAGCCATTCGTTGTTATGGTAGCGTACTTGTCCGCTGAGATTGTGTACAGGAACGGAGCAGGCGGTTTGGTCGCCATTTTGGGCGATTTCAATTTGCAAATGGGTGTTGTGCGCTTGCAAGGCGCGGATTCCCGGCTCTTTGCGCAACCAGTCGAATGGATTAAAAAAAAATGCGAGGCGTTTGGCGTCAAGAAACGGCGAATCATGCATGGCGCGGGAATAAATGGCGCAATCCGTAAGGACTATGCCGAACCGCCAATCGTATTGCAGGCGCTGGAATTCAACAGTATATCCGGCGGGCACAAATTTTGCCAGCGGTTTTTTCAGGCTTGTGCCGGGAAGGCCGATTAAAGCAAGATAAACAAGCAGCGCCAAGATAAACGCGGTCAAGATTAACGCAGTGCGTTTTGCGTTTTTCAGGATTTTGCCGGTATGGTTCATGCTATTCGTAACGCAATGCGTCAATTGGATTTAGTTTTGCCGCTCGTTTGGCCGGCCAAAGACCGAAAATTATGCCGATCAGGCAAGAGAAGCAAACCGCAAGGATCAATGCGGCGGGTGTAACTGTCATTGGCCATCCGGCCAATGCCGAAACCAGCGCGCTGATCAGCCAGCCGAGCATGATGCCTGCTCCACCGCCAATGGCGCTGATCACCATGGCTTCGGTTAGAAATTGGGACATGATATCCGTTTGCCTGGCTCCGGCGGCCTTGCGAATGCCGATTTCGCGTGTTCTTTCTGTTACTGAAACAAGCATGATATTCATAATTCCAATTCCGCCGACAAAAAGCGAGATGGCCGCTATGGACGTCAGCAAGTAGGACATGGTGCGGGTGGTTTCGGTGAGCATTTGCTGTATTTCGGCCATATTATGGATGTCAAATGCGGATTCTTGTTTGGCGGGCGGTATGCGGTGTCGGTTGATGACAAGTTTTTTGATTTGGTTCTGGGCGGTTGGCATGGCTTCGGTGGAAATAATTTCCATTTCCACGCTGTCGAGATAAGTTTTGCCGAGCAAACGATGCATGGCGGTGGAGACCGGAATAATTAGCAGGTCATCCTCATCAAAAAAGGGATTGCTGCCTTTGGTCGGCAAAACGCCGATTACCTGAAAACTGATTTTATTGATTTTGATTGTTTCGCCAAGAGGATTGGCGTTATTAAAAAGCTCGCGGACAAGTGTCAGGCCGATGACGGCAACGCGCGCGCGTTGGCGCAGTTCGTTTTTTGTGAAAAACCTTCCGGCAATCGGTTCGTAAGCGCGCATTTGCGCATATTCCGATTCGACGCCCAAAACCCGCGTATTCCAGTTCCGGCTGCCGTAAACGGTTTGTCCGCGTCCACTGACTGTGCCGCTGGCGCGTTTTATGTTTGGAATGGTTGCGCGTATTGCCTCGGCATCCTGGAGCGTGAAGCGTGTAACGGCGCCGGCCTCATAGGCGATGCCGCCGATTCGTCGGGCGCCGGAGCGCAACATCAGGAGATTTGAGCCCATCGAGGCAATTTCCTCTCTGACCATATGGCTGGCTCCGGCGGCGATGGCCAGGACGGCAATTACGGCTGTTACCCCGATCAGAATTCCGAGCATGGAAAGCGCCGTGCGCACTTTGTTGGCCGTCAGTGCGCGCCAGGCTTGTTTGAAATTGTGGGGGATTTCGCGTAACATCAAGCGTGGGCGGTTATCCGCTGTTGCGGCTGGCTGGGGGGGCGCGGCGCTTTTGGTGAGCGGCGCCGCATCCTTGCCGGCAAGGCGCTGTTTGGGCTGATCGGCAATGATCAGTCCGTCTTTCATGCGGATAATGCGGTGGGCATGCCTGGCGATATCCGGCTCATGGGTAACCATTACGATTGTAATGCCGCGTTGATTGAGCGTTTGAAGGATGGCGATTATTTCTTCGGCATTGGATGAGTCCAGATTGCCGGTCGGTTCGTCGGCCATGATGATGCGCGGATCATTAATCAGGGCGCGTGCAATCGCCACACGCTGCTGCTGGCCGCCGGATAACTCGTTGGGACGGTGCTCCATGCGCTCGGATAGTCCCAGTTCAGCCAGTAACTGCCGCGCTTTGGCCGATTGCCGGTCCGGATTGCGGCAGGTGTAAAGTGTCGGTAAAATCACATTCTCGAAGGCGCTTGTGCGCGGCAGGAGATTGAAATGTTGAAAAATAAAGCCGATAGTTGAATTGCGCAGCCCGGCCAATTCGTTTTCCGGAAGATGTGTTACATTGCGTCCGAGCAGGTGGTAGGCGCCGGAATCCGGAACGTCCAGAAGTCCGAGAATATGCAGTAGTGTTGATTTGCCCGATCCGGATGCGCCCATGATGGCGAGAAACTCGCCTGCATCAATTTTTAGCGATATGCCACGCAAGGCATGGACGGCGCTATCCCCCATGGCGT
>CAZMFH010000029.1:9643-16978 GCA_964565485.1 uncultured Verrucomicrobiota bacterium
CCACGGAAACGGCGGCAACGATTTCAACCTAAGGTGGGCTTTGCCCGCAACCCAATTTCCCAGCATTCATTCCTGTCTCTATGGTGTATTCTTATCTTTTCGCTCTCAATGATTTTTGTCTTTTTCAGGGTGTTTTATTTTTTTGATCGTGGTTTGCCGGGCATAAAAGGAGGATGCTTGTTGTTTTCATCTTGTCCGGCGAAGATCGGATCCGCTGTCATCAGGACGGTATCGCCGGCTGTCAGTCCGGAAATGATTTCCGTGTTTTTTAAGTCGCTTAAGCCTGTTTGTACCGGAGCCATGAAATGTGTTTTGTCGTTTCCAGGACGGAGGACAAAGGTTTGATTGTTTTCGTGATGCAGCGCGGCGGTGGGCAGAATCAAGACGGAGTCGGCGTTTGCGACCAGAATACGGATGTTGGCGGTCAGCCCGCTGCGCAGGAATTGCGGCGCAGCGTCAGGCAGCACATCCACCTTGTAGGTGGTTACATTATTGACGGTTTTGGCTTCAAAAGCAATGTGGTCAATTTTGCCGGTAATAATTGTTTCAGGGTAGGCGTCCAGTGTTATTTCCGCCTTTTGCCCGACAATCAGGCGTCCGAGGTCAGTTTCATCTACCTGAGCCTCAATGATCAACCGATCGGACATTACGAACAGAATATCAGATGCCGTAATAGTCTGGCCGGGTTCTATGTTGCGGGCAATTATGTCGCCGTCCAACGGAGCGACAAGGGGCGTTGGTCGGTATAGTTCTTCCCAGTAGGCCAGTTCGGTTTCGCCTTTGGCGCGCGCGGCATCAAGCAGGGTGGCCCGTTCGGTTGAACTCATCCAGGCCAGGATTTGTCCTTTGCGCACATGGAGCCCTTCAACGGCCAGGGAATCTTCGACACGTCCGGCGACGGGGGACTTGATTTCAATTCGGTTTTGCGGTTTAACGCTGCCGGTGGTTGATACAAAAATTTGTAAATCCCCTTTTTGGGCGTGGGCCTTTTGGTAAGTTGTCTGGCGGGTCGTCTTGTGTTTTTTGAAAATGATCAATCCTGTTGCGGCAACTGCCAGCAATGCGCATATAATAATGATGAAACGTTTCATGGAATGGCTCCTGTGCCGAGCGCCTTTTCCCAATTGGCGAAGGCAATCCTGGCATCGCGCTGGCTGGCCAGCGTAGCTTTTTGTTTGTCAATCAGGTCGTTTTCAATCAGATCCCAGTCCTCAAATGAGAGTAAACCGTTCTGATATTGGGCGCGGGCGATTCCGGCGCGGACTTCTGCCGCATAAAGGAATTCCTTTTGTACGTCCCAATTATCGTTGGCGTCTTGCCAGGCCGCCAGGCGTTCTTCCAGGCGGGTTAGGATGTTATTGCGTGTATCAGCCAAAGCAGCTTCCGCCGCGCGCTGGTCGGATTGCGCGGCGCGGCGTGTGAACCAATCCTCTCCTCCGGAAAAGAGCGGGAATGAAAGTGTTGTGCCGAGCGACCACTGATCGTTTTTCGGGATCAAACTGTCGTCATCGGAACGGCCGATCATGGCGTTGGCCGACCATGTGGGATAGAAACGGCGGTTGGCGATCAGCAGACCTTCATTGGCCGCTTTTTTCTGGGCCAGCGCTGCTCGATATTCCGGTGTTTGTTCCATTAATGCGCTGAAGTCCGGATTAATCGGCATGGATTCATCAAACCATTGCCCGGCGACACTAATGGCGCTGTTTGCATGTCGCCCGAGCAGCGTACATATTTGTCGGCGCGCGACCTGCAGGTTGCGTTGCGACTGGGTTGTCGCGAAAACAGCCTGCCGGTGGTAGGCTTTGCTGCGCAGGAAAGAACCCTTGTTTTCGCGTCCGGCTTCAAAGCGGATTTCGACCAGATTGACGTTTTCCTGGCGCCTTGCCGCAATCATTGCGCTTAATTGCAGGTTTTCCTGGGCGAACAATAATTGGGCAAAAGCTTGGCGCAGTGCGGCGCTCAAGGATGCTTTGGTGGCTTGTAAATTGGAGAGGGCGACATCGCGCAGCGCCTGACTGCGCCGCAAAGCCGCCAGATCGCCGAAACCGGCAAACAGATTCTGATTGGCGGTCAAACTTGCCTGATATGAGGTTGAATCCTGGTAACCGGTGTCCAGTTCCGTGTTGGATTTGCCGATTGAGCCGCCAGCCGATATTTGCGGTAAAAATGGCGCATATTTGGCGGAGACTTCATGGTTGGCTTTTTCCGGGGCTTCGCGCGCGGCGGACAAGGCCGGGTTATTGCGGATCAATTCGTTGACGCAATCCTCCCAACTTAATATTTCTGTTGCCGGAATTGGAATGGCGCAATTTATCATCAAAAGCGCTGTCAGGAGGGCATGCAGTTTTTTGATATTATTCATCTTGTAGTTTCTGAACGCTTTTTTGGCGCAACCTGGCGCCTGCCCAAATAAACCCAAGACTGCCTGCGATCAGTTCCGTTGTCAGCCGTCCGAGAAAGATTCCGGCCACTCCGCAGCAATGCGCGCCAAGGACACATAAAGGAATAAGCAAGCCAAGAACGCGCACGGCATTCAGAATGGTAGTTTGCGCAGGTTTATGCATGCCTGTCAATGCAAAACCGCTATAGCGGTGGACTTCCATCATGCCGTATCCGGCGGAGATGATTCGGATATAGGCAATCAAGATTTCGCCGACCTGCCGATCGGTAGTGAAGATGGCGGCGAGGTAGGGCGCGCAAAGTGAAAAAATGATTGCTATGCCAATGCCGTACAAAACAGCAAAACGCATACTCATACGCATGGCGTCGCGAATGCGGTCCATGCGTCCGGCGCCGAAATTCTGGCTGATGAATGGAGTAAGCGACATGCCCAGCGCCATGGGGATGACAAAGGCAAACATCTCAATGCGCCCGGCGGCGCTGGCGGCGGCCACCGCTTCGTTTCCGAACCTGCCGAGCAGGCGCGTAATCACGCCGGCGGAAACCGGCATCATGATCATGCTCAATACATTGGGTATGCCAAAATCAAGAATACGCCTGATTGAAAGATAAAATTCGCTTTGTTGCCAGCGGCCGAAGACAAGGAGCCGGTGCTTTTTGATCAATAATCGGAAAAGCCATGCGGTCGCCACGGCTTGCGCGATAACCGTGGCCAGCGCCGCTCCGCGGATGCCCATGGCCGGGAATCCCAGATAACCGAAAATCATGATCGGATCAAGAATGGCGTTGAGCGCCGTGCCCAGAAGCATAAAGCGTCCGGCGGATTTTGAGTCGCCCATCGAAATAAGGATTCCGTTTCCAAGCATGGGCAGCGCCATAAAAATCGCGCCGATGTACCATGTGCGCATATATTCGCCGATCAGCACACGGACCGGCGCGTCAGCACCCAATCGGACAAAAATGACGTTGATGGTCAAATAACCCGCCAGAGAGATCAATGCGGCGATGATTGTTACGAAAACAATGCCGTGCGTTGTGATTTTGGCCGCCTCGTTATGGTTGCCGCGGCCGATGGCGTGCGAAGCGATTGGAATAATGCCCGCGCCCAGTCCGCCTGCCACGCAGGACAAAAGCATAACAACCGGAAAGGTGAAGCCCATTGCCGCAAGCGGGAGTGTGCCCAGCCGTGAAACAAACCAAGTGTCCGCCAGATGATAGGCATTCATGGCAAATGTTCCGGCCAGCATCGGAAAAGCCATACTGAGCAGCGTGCGCCGCACACTGCGCCGCACCAATACCGACGATGGTGGGGGCGCTATCGGTTTGTTGTCCTGATTTTGGGTCATATATCCTACATTTCGGCCGGAGGCTGATTGGTGGTCGGTCGAGGCGGGGGGCAACGTGGCACCCGTCGCGGCTTAAGGTCGTCCGCTGTCATTCCTTCCAAAAGCTTCTGTTGTTCAGGGGCGAGAATTCCCCGCATGTCTTGCAACAATTGTTCCGTTCTTTGATCCATCTCATGGCGATGTGATTGCAGCAGACGCTCGAAATCAGCCGCCATCTGACGAACCTTTTCACGGGCCGCCGGAAGCTGCGTGGCGGTCAGGTCGAGTTTTTTGGCAAGCTTGGCGGTCAGGATGCTTTCCATATGCTTCGGACCTTCGCGCATCATGCGCAGCATGTGTTGCCGCGCGCAATGCTGGCCGGCAAAAAAACCGATCACGAGTCCGGAAACAAGAATGACGGCCATGGCTGAATAAATTTTCAGTTGCATGTTTGTTTACTCCATTGAGGCGAATACCCATTCGCAGGTTGCTTTTGATGTGGCTATATCCCATGCCAATGCCGATCGGGATGGTTTGGAGAAAATCCCCGTGATGCTTGCGAGCATGGCAAGCGCTGCCGCTACGGACGCAATGCGCCAGACAATTTTTTCCGGGAACTTCAGGGCAACTGCGCCGGCGCCCCCGCGCACATTGCGCATGACCATTGCGTGCCAATCTTCTCCGGGATGGGCATGTGGTTGACTGAAATAACAATCCCGCATTTTTTTTATTTGCGTTTGCGCGTTCATTTTATCCGCCGTTGGCGTTGATGTTTTCGATTATTTTCCGTAAATATTTGCGCGCGCGATACGCCTTGACTTTTGTTTTGACCAGCGACCAGCCGAAATCTTCGGCTACTTCCTTGAGCGGCATTTCTTCAAAATAAATGCTTTCAATCAAATGTCTTGTTTCCGCGCTCAGGCGCTGCAGCGCTGCGCGGACCATGGCGCGGGTGTTTTGGTGATTTGCTTCGCTTGCATGTGTTTGCGCGGCGTATTGATCGGCCGCCAGCTCGATCCATGCGCACCGGTCATCTGGGGAGGCATTGACGATTATTCGATTGCGCCGTTCCTTGTTCCGCCAATAGTCGCAACAGCGCCGACGGGCGATGCGTGCCAGCCAATGGTCAAATGGCTGGCGTCCCGCGTATGTGCCCAATGAACGAAAAGCCGTTAGAAAAATCTCTTGTGCCACTGTTTCCACATCTCCGGTCGGAATTCTTCGCGAAACAATTTTGAATATGTTTGCGCTATGTCGGCGCAGTAATACTTCAAAAGCATTGATGTCGCCGTCGAGCACTGCGCCTGCTATGTCGCCATCCGGAACATTATTTGCGTTTAACGGAGGCATGCTGTCTTGTTATCCCGCATCGGGCGTCTTGTCTTTTATTACAATAGTCGGCGCAATTGATTCGAAGGTTACACGCAATTGCAAAAAAATATTTCAAAAAGTTGACTTCAAAATTCCACAAGGTTGCTAAATCTGTCTCTTGTTTGCCGTGGCGCAGAGAGCGGGAGCGCGCAGCTCCGGCTTCAAAACACGCATTTCCGATGGCTCAGCTTCCGCCCGCATTGGCGGTCTCATGCGCGCAAAATTTAGGCGTTTCTCCGGATGGCAATGCGAAAAGGACGGCCTTCAATGATTTCGGATGTGTTTGCATCCGCCGTTGATTCGGAAATTTGCGCAAGTTCGGCCAGCGCCATTTCGGCCAGCCGGCGCCGCCATGAGTCTTCCAGTTCGCCTTCAATTGAGAGGGTGATTTTGTCGCTGACGGCATAACCGGCTTTCTTGCGTAAATCCTGAATAATGCGGTTCAGTTCGTTGGCAATGCCTTCCTCGCGCAGAGACGGGGTGATTCTGATGTCGAGCGCAAGCAGGATGCCGCGATCGCTGAGCACATTGGCGCCATCCTTGCCCAGATAGCTGATTTCGATGTCACAGCGGTCAATTTTCCATTCGCGTGTGCCATCGTAAACGATGATCTGATCGCCTGTGTCGCGCACTTGCCCGGCTTTGGCCGCCTTGATGATTGCCTGCGTCTCGCAGCCAAATTTTGGTCCAAGTACGCGTGGATTTGGCGTTGCCTGCAAAACAGCCACCTGGCCGGGATCGTCCAGAATCTGCATGTTTTTTACATTTAATTCGTTCAGAATCGCGGTTTGTTGGTTGAGTGCCGTTGCATGCGCGAGCGATTGCGGCAGAGTTATCTGGATGGCAGGCAGCGGCTGTCGGACGCGGATGCCGGCTTTTTGGCGCAGGGCCAGCCCCATCGTAACAATGGCGCGAACGGTGCGGGTTTCTTCAATGAGCGCATCGTCCCGGTAAACATCAGGCACATTGGGCCAAGACGCCAGATGAACGGAATCTGCGCCGGTTAGCGCCCGGTAAATATACTCGGCAACAAAAGGCGCCGAAGGCGCCAGTAGTTTCAGCAAAGTGACCAAAACATAATAAAGCGTTTCGTAAGCCTGGCGTTTATCGGGCGTCATGCCGCCGCCCCAGAAGCGCGCGCGCGACTGCCGGATATACCAGTTGGTCAGATCTTCAATAAAGCTGGTAACAGGCGTCAGACTGCGGTTGAGATGAAAACTGCTGAAGGCTTGTGCAACTTCGCGGGCGGTGCGATGGAGTACCGCGAGAATCCAGCGATCAAGCGCGTGTTCCGGTTGCGGATGAAAAGCGGAGTCGCCCACAAAGCCGTCAATGTTGGCGTAGGTTGCAAAAAAGGAATAGGCGTTCCAAAGCGGCAGAAGTGTCTGCTTGATCTGTTCGCGGACGCCATTATCCTTGAAATTCATGTCCTCCATAACCACGGCCGGCGAGCCGAGCAAATACAAACGCATGGCATCGGCGCCATAATGGTCAATCAGTTCCATGGGGTCGGTAAAGTTCTTTTTGGATTTGGAGATTTTGGCGCCATCTTCCGCCAGGAGTGTTCCATGCACCAGGCAATTCTTGAAGGATGCCTTGTCGAGCAGCGCTACAGCCAGGACGTGCAGATAATAAAACCAACCGCGCAATTGCCCCGGATACTCCACAATGAAATCGGCCGGAAAATGGCTTTCGAACCAGGCCTTGTTTTCAAACGGATAATGACACTGGCCGAAAGGCATGGCTCCGGATTCAAACCAGCAATCAAGCACTTCCGGCACCCGGCGCATTGTGCCTCCGCAAAGCGGGCAAAAGCAGGTGATCTCATCGAGGAACTCTTTGTGCAAGTCCTCGACGGCATGGCCGGCGACAGATTCCAGTTCGGCGCGTGAGCCAAAAACACGTCGCCCGGCACAGCCGGAATCAGCGCATTCCCAGACGGGAATCGGTGTGCCCCAATAACGGGAGCGCGATATGTTCCAGTCGCGCGCGCCTTCCAACCACTTGCCGAACCTTCCGTGTTTGACGTGGTCCGGCACCCAGTTGATATCTTTGTTGCGTTCCAAAAGGCGCGGCTTGATTTTTTCAACCGCGAAATACCATGCGTCCATCGCCCGGTAAATCAAAGGTGTGCGGCAGCGCCAGCAGTGCGGATAATTATGCTCAATGGTGCCTTGATAGAGGAGTGTGCCTGCCGATTTCAATAAGCGCATGACATCCTTGTTGGCTTCATGCACAT
>CAZMFH010000030.1:0-16802 GCA_964565485.1 uncultured Verrucomicrobiota bacterium
CAACATTTTTTCCGTTAAATCAAGTCTGTTCATGGTTGGCTCCTTTTCCTGAATGATGCCTGGAACTTATTTTTGTGATCATCGCCCGACTTGTTCGATGAACACGACATTGTTTCGTTCCTAACCGAAACAACTTTCGACTGATTATGTTGCTATACCTCCATTTTTGATTTTCCAACACCTTTTTGTCCGCGCATGCCCCTGGCTGCTATATCGCGACGGAAATGCGCATCTTTGAATTCAATTCGTCCGGTGATTTTATAGGCGTTTTCCACCGCCTGCGCAATGGTCCGCCCAAGCGCCGTTACCCCGAGCACCCGTCCGCCGGAGGTTACTATGCGCCGACCTTCCTTTTTGGTGCCGGCATGAAAGATATTGGCCCGACTACATGCCGCAGCCTGCGCAAGCCCGGCAATGACATCTCCTTTACGATATTTTTCCGGATAACCGCCGGCAGCCATGACCACACAGACACAAGCTTCCGGACGGCAAGCGAGCACTTCACCTTTTAAGGCGCCACTTATACATGCATTCATGGCCGAAATCAAGCTTCCTTTTAACCGCGGCAGAATCGCCTGCGTTTCCGGGTCGCCGAAACGGCAATTGAACTCAAGCACCTTCGGGCCTGATTTTGTAAGCATTAATCCGGCATAGAGTACGCCTTTATAGGTAATGGCGCGTTTACGCAGTTCATTGATGGTCGGGAGAAAAATCTGCTTTAAAATTGCCCGGCGAAAACCCGGTGTTTCCATGGGCGCCGGCGAATAAGCGCCCATTCCACCCGTATTCGGACCCCTATCTCCATCAAAAGCGCGCTTGTGGTCCTGAGCGGAAGGCAAAAGGACAGCACGCTTGCCATCAACCAGCGCCAGCACGGAGACTTCTTCGCCTTCCAGATATTCTTCCACAAGCACACAGCGTCCGGCGCTGCCAAAAGCCTGGCGCACCATAATTGTCAGAACAGCTTCTTCGGCTTCCCGACGTTCCCGGCAAATCAACACACCCTTACCGGCTGCCAGACCGTCAGCCTTGATAACCAGCGGCAGCGCTTGCGCGCGGATATAGGCCAACGCCGGCTCCGGCTCGGCAAAAGACTCCGCGCGCGCAGTCGGCACTCCAGCGGCGCACATGACGGATTTGGCAAAAAGTTTGCTGCCCTCCAATTGCGCTGCCGCCCGGCAGGGACCAAAAACCCGTAACCCCTCCAGTTGCAATAAATCGGCCAGGCCGGCGCATAAAGGCGCTTCAGGCCCAATTACCGTTAAATCCGGCCTGGTTTTCTTAGCCCATTTCACAAGCCCATCGGTATCTTCGGCAGCAATAGGCAAATTGCGCCCCAATTGCGCCGTGCCGGCATTGCCGGGCGCACAAAACAAAGTTGGTTTTTGCCTCTCATGCGCCAATTTCCAAGCCAGTGCATGTTCGCGCCCGCCGCTGCCGATAATCATGATTTTCATTTTTGGATCTCCCCGTAACAATAATAAGTCGCTTTCAAAAGTGCGGCGCAATTTTATAACCAAGCCCACCCTACGGGTGAGGTCAGGATTTAACTATTACAGATTTTTGTTATTCGTTTGCCTTTTGCGCACCCAGGATTTGCCGAAAGTGTTCCGCGCTGGCGCAAATCGCGCCAGCCTTACGGAGCGTAACTTCCAAGGCACGCGAACCGTAGTTGCGCTGTTTATCCTGATCGGACCATAAAGTCAAGACGGCCTTTTCAAGCGCGGCGCTGTCATTGACCTGGATCAAAGCCTGCGCTGCCAGAAAATCCGCCATAACAGAAGCAAAATTTTCCATATTCGGGCCAACGATGATCGGTTTCGCCAAAGCCGCCGCTTCGATCACATTTTGTCCGCCGTGCGCCATCAGACTTTTCCCGACAAAGACAATATTGGCCGCCGCATAAAAAGCCACTAATTCTCCGGTTGTATCAACCAGCACAACATCAGCCGCCGCAACGGTTTGACCGGTTTTGAGCTTGCTCCATAAGACAGCGTTCAAACCATGGTTTTGGATTTCATCCAGCACAGCCTGCCGGCGTTCGGCATGGCGCGGCACAAGGATAAGGCGACTTTCCGGCGCCGTCAGGCGCAGACGCGCATAAATCTGCAACAAAACCGCCTCCTCGCCCGGCCAGGTTGATCCGCCGACAAGCAGCGGCGCATTGACGGCAAATCCGGCGTTAGCCAGTAATGCGCGCAAATGCCTGCCATCCGTCGTCGGCGCGGAACCGGCAACATCGAATTTGGCCGAACCAACCGCAAAAACACGGTTTGCCGGCGCGCCCAAAGCCGTCAGACGCTCCGCATCCGCGCCGCTCTGCGCACAGACCAGGTCAAACCGCCGCAAAATATCCCGGACAAGTTTTCTGGCCATGCAATAACGGCCAAAGGAACGACTTGAAATTCGGCCGTTCAACAACATGAGCGGCACATGCCGCGCATGCGCCAGACGCACAAGATTCGGCCATAATTCGCTTTCCACCAGCACAAGCGCGCGCGGACGAATACTGGCCAGCGCGCGGCGCATAATCCACGGCAAATCAACCGGAAAATACAATAAAACATCTTCGCCTGACAATTCGCGGTTTAGAATGGCATGCGCGGTTGAGGTTGTGGTCGTAACCACAAAGGCGGCATCGGGCAGGCTTTTGCGCAATTCCAGCATAAAACGCAAGGCCACACCGGCTTCGCCAACACTGACGGCATGAATCCAAATGCGCGAACGGCGGCCAAGTTTTGCGAGAAGCGTTTTATCGTAAACGGCAAAACGCTGTAAAAAGCCATTCTGATAGCCGCCGCGTTTCCACATGCGCGCCAGGAAACGCGGCAGCATGAACAGAAAAATTATCGGAAAAACAAGATTGTATAAAAACCAAACCATGACGGGCAATATCCGCATTCAAGCTCAAAAACAGCAACAATGCCCGGCATTCCGGTTTGAAGCAATCTTTTTTTTGCCAAAGCTAAAACTTGCTTAGTTCATTATCATCCAAAGGGATCACTTCCTCCGGCTTGGCCGGCCGGGCCCCGGCCGCTCCGGCGCCGGCCGGCTTCGCGCCGACATTCGCCCGCGGCTTGGCCGCCAGTTGCTTCTTTGGGGCAGCAGGCGCATTAACAGCGCGCGCCGGTTGCCGGCCGGCGCCAAGCTGCGCGCCAGTCCGCCCAGTGCTGACTGAATGCGCCGAACCGGTTACGATAGACGTCAAATCCGCCACCATCGCGTTCAATTCCTGCGCCTGGCTGGACAACTCTTCCGACGCGCTCGCCGACTCTTCGGCATTGGCCGCATTTTGCTGTACCACCTTGTCCATCTCGGAAACCGCCGTATTGATCTGGTCTATCCCCTGGCTTTGTTCCTTGGATGCCGCCGCAATTTCCGCAATCAATGTCGCCACCTTGCCCGAACTTTCCTGAATCGCATTCAGCGTTTTGGCCACTTCCGCAGTTACATTAACGCCGGCTTCCGCATTCTTCTGCGCGCCTTCAATCAAGTCCGCCGTGTTCTTCGCTGCTTCCGCGCTTCGCCGCGCCAGGTTCCGAACCTCTTCCGCCACCACCGCAAAACCCTTGCCGGCCTCGCCTGCGCGAGCCGCTTCGACCGCCGCATTCAATGCCAGCAGATTGGTTTGAAACGCGATCTCGTCTATCGTCTTGATGATCTTGGCCGTCTCGCCCGCCGATGTCTTGATCTTTTCGATCGCGCCGGACATGCGCGTCATGGCTTCGACACCGCCCACAACAATCGCTCTGGCTTCCTGCATAAGGCCATTGGCCTGATTGGCGTTATCCGCATTCTGGCGTGTCATTGAAGCCATCTCTTCCAGCGACGACGAAGTTTCTTCCAGACTCGACGCCTGCTCGCTCGCGCCCTGCGCCAGACTCTGGCTGGCCGAGGATACCTGCCCGGAGGCGGCAGTTACCTGCTCTGAACCGCTGGTCAAGCCGTCAATAACACGATTAATCGGCTTGGTAATACTGCGTGTGATAAAAATTGCCATCAAAATGCCGATGATAATGGCGCAACCGGTAAGCGCCAGCGCAAGAATCACAGTTTGCGTTATAACCGCATGCGTATCATTCTTTAACGTGTTTTGCAGATTATTAATGGCTTCAACAATAACTCTGGCTGATGATGCCAATTCCGCCGCAGCCTTGGCGTCTTCTATCATGCCATTATGAAAATTATTGCCGGCAGTTTCATATTCGTTAATGTATCCGGCAAGCACACCAGCCACCGTTTCCATTTCGGCATTGCCTCTGACAAGCGCCTGCCATTTTTTAATGCCGTCCCTGACGACCGCCAACTGGGCCACAAACGGCGCCCATTGCGCTTCGTTTCCGGTGGCCAGCAAGTAAACGGCATTGACGCGCAGCAACAAAAACGGCTGGACGATTTCCTTGCCCAAGCCAAGACTGATTGCCGACGTGGCATCCTGCGCAGCAGCTTCGGCGTTTCGAGATGACGTATTGATTTTTTCTTCAATCTTGCGGACTTCCTCGGTAACGCTCCATCCTATTTTGCTCCATTGCGCAAAGGCGTCATCCTTCATCTTGCGGGCATTTTCCACTTTACCGAAAGCCTGCTTATATGCCGTTGCTCCCGTCAAACCGGTGTTGATAAACCCAAGATGAGTTGAATCCACACCAGGCATATTCCGCAAAGCTTCAAGACCGGCCGTCAATTTATCGAATTGCTCGTTCCATTTTTCGGAGGCATTTTTATCGTCATTACGAACTTTGGCAAAACCGGATATCTGGAACTCGCGCCGTAAAATCGCGCATTGATTCAAATTATCGAGACTCTCCGTGCCGGCCACGAATACAGCCTCTATCTTGGCGATTTTGTTGACGCCAAACCAACTGGTTAAACCCAGGATGGCCACCAATAAAATCAGTCCGCCGAAACCCAACGAGATCTTTTTGCTTAAAGACATGTTCTTAAACATTTTGAGCTCCTTTCAATTTGCACATTCTGTTCAGATTGTTTTTGCCGCACTGGTTTCCGCCGCATGCACCATGGCCAGAATCTCGTTGCCGGCCAAGACCTTGTCAACATCAAGCAACATAACCACACGCTTGGCCACCTTACCCATACCGAGGATGAAGGCTGTATCCACGCTCGCGCCGAATTCCGGCGCCGGCTCAATCTGTTCGGCGTTGATATCCAGAACCTCGGAAACCTCATCCACAATCGTGCCCATTGTGATGCGCGTCTGCCCCCTGGCAACCTGCGCCACAATTACACAGGTTTTATCTGTGGTTTCCTTGCTATCCATCCCGAATTTCAGGCGCAAATCCACCACCGGAATCACCTTGCCCCGCAGATTGATCACACCCCGCACGAATTCCGGTGTGCGCGGAACCTTGGTGATATCCATCATCTTGATGATTTCCTGAACCTTCAGAATCTCAAGCCCGAATTCTTCCGCTCCCAGCTTGAAGGTCAGGTACTTCCCCGCCTTGTCGGCCATGTTGTTCGTTGCCGGACCGACTGCCGCGCTTGTTTGAGATGACATTTAGGTCGCCTCCTTTCCTTGTTGATTGATAACCTGCTCATCCATTTCGTGTGTTCCGTGTGTTTCGTGGTTACTCATCCACCGGCTTCATTGTTGAGTCGCCAGCTTGATCACGCCCGCGATATCCAGAATCAACCCCGGCCTGCCGTCGGCCATGATGCTCGCGCCGGCAACCCCGGCCACATTCCCCATGGCTTCACCCAGGCTTTTAATCACGATCTGCTGTTGCCCGAGAATATCATCCACCAGCAAACCCCATTGCCGACCAGCTTCCTCCACAACAATCACAATCGCCTGTGTCGGATCGGCAATGGCGCCATGTACGCCAAAAATCTCCGCCAGCCGGAAGAGCGGCAAAAGCGCGCCACGAAACAGAACCATTTCGCCTTTACCGACTACCGTGGAGATCATGCCCGCGTTCGGACGAAACGATTCAATTATGGAAAGCGTCGGCAACACATAAATTTCCGAGCTGACCTTGGCAAGCATCCCATCAATAATCGCCATGGTCAGCGGCAAAATAATGGTAAAAACAGCGCCATGTCCATGCACAGAACGAATTTGAATATTGCCGCGCAACGCCTCAATATTACGGCGCACAACATCCATGCCAACTCCACGACCGGATATTTCCGTTACCTGTTTGGCAGTGGAAAATCCGGCCGCAAAAATGAAAGCAAAGACGTCCTGATCTGAAAGACCTTCCGCCGTAGTCAACAATCCCCGTTCCATGGCCTTGGCTAAAATAGCTTCGCGGTCCAATCCTCTTCCGTCATCTTCAATATCAATATGAATGCTGCCGCCCTTATGCCGGGCGCGTAATGTGATATGTCCGACTGGATTTTTGCCTGCAGCGCGGCGTGCTTCGGCGGTTTCCAGTCCGTGGTCCATTGAATTGCGGATCATATGCACCAGAGGATCGCCGAGTTTTTCGACCATACCCTTGTCTATTTCGGTTTCGCCGCCTTCAATCGCAAGCTCCACCTGCTTCCCGGATTTTCGGGAAAGATCGCGGACAAGCCTGGCCATCTTGCGAAAAGTTGCGTCAATCGGCACCAAACGCATGGCCATGCCCATGTCTTGAAGCGAGCGTGTTATTTTGCCGAGCAGCGCCAGGTTTTTTTCAAGACGCAGCGATTTGAATCCCCGGATATCCGGATCGCTGGCCACAATTGATTCTGCTATCACCAGCTCCCCAATTGTATCAAGCAGGAGGTCTATTTTCTCCGCATCAACCTTCATGGTTTGACCGACCTCAATTCCACCGCGCGCGGCAGACAGCCGGGCGGTTTCATTGGAAACCTCTTCGTTCGGCAATGCTTCCCTGTTTTCAGGATTTGGAACTCCCTGTTGCACAGGCTTGGAATTTTCTGTTTTGGGCGGTTCGGCTTGCGCTGCCGCAGGTTCCTTGCCGTCCAGAACAGTTTGCAAGGAAGCAATCAACTGCGACAGTTCAGAGCGCACCTTCATATTCGTGCCGGCCTCAAGCGCCTCGCGCAAATCCGTCATCATGGTTTTAAGCATATCAAGCGCGCTGAAGGTAACATCTACAACCGCGCCGGCAAACTTGCGCCGCCCCTTGCGCACCTCATCCAAGAGAGTCTCGGCAACATGCGCCAACTCGCCGATCGGCGTCAGCCCCAGAAAGCCGGACACCCCCTTAATGGTATGCACAGCGCGGAAAACCGCCCCAACAGCATCAAGATTGGCCGGATCGTTCTCCAAAATCAGCAGATTTTTGTCAGCCGAATCGAAATGTTCCTGCGATTCGCCGACAAAATCCTTGGCCATATCACGATCGGTAATACTGACTGTTGCCGGCAAACCGCTGCCGGTATCCGGCACGGCTTTCTCCGGTACGGCGCGAGCTTTCTCCATCGGCTTGCTTTTGGCAATAATTGCAGGCGGCTGACTGGGTGTTGCGTGATTGATAGGCCCGAACGGCTTTATCCAGCCAATCCTTGATTTCGAGCAAAACATCGGCGGAAATGTTTGCGCCATCCAGATATTCCTCGGCGACATGACAAAACGCGCTGATATCATTCAAGCCGACGACACCGGCTTCCCCTTTCATGGTATGCAAAATACGCCGTAATTTGGCCAACAGCTCGGGATTGCGCTCCTTTTCGAATTCCAGCATAACTGACTCAAGATCAGCCAAAGCGGACTGTTGTTGTTCAAGATAAGCCGCAAAAAGCTCTTCATCCACGCCGGCTCTTAATTCCACCGGCAGAGCGGAAGCTTCTGTTTTTTGATCCGGCGCCAAATTAACGGATTGATTCGCTGGTTTAGCCTCTGTGGCCTTCGCCAATGCAGCCGCATTATCCGGAGCGTTATCGGCAAATCGCAGGCTTAATTCAGCCGGGAACCCGGCTTCCTTCAAGCTGCGTCCGCGGCAAACCGCCTGCAAAGCCGCAACACAACGACCGACAACGGCAAGCTCACCGGACGGGTCGGAAGATTTTTCAAAAATAATATTTTCCAGCAAAGCAGCAGTTTGCCGGGCCGCCTCCCCGGCAATTTGATGCGTTGCATTATTTCCTGATTCTCCGGCAAAAGCGGACGCGATATTCCCAAGCATTTTTGACAGCACCGCCAAGCCCGGCAAATCGTTTAATTCAACAAGCATGGCTTGTTCGCAAGCTTGCTCTATTAATTTTTCAAATTCAGGTTTCATGGAAAACACACAATACTCGGCGCTTATGTGCATTTTAAAGTTACAGAATTTTATGCCATAGTCAAGCACTTTCAGTGTAAAACAAACATCTTACCGGTTGACACACAGAAGCGCTTGCCGCTAATATTGCCGCATGCAACACAAACATACGCGTTTTTGCCCGCTCGCCTATGCCTGGCCTGATCCGCCAATGCAAATTGTTTTAGTCGAACCGGAAATTCCGCCCAATACGGGCAATATCGCCAGACTCTGCGCCGCCACAGCCACACGCTTGCATCTGGTAGGCAAACTCGGGTTTCGCCTGACTGACAGCGCTTTGAGGCGCGCCGGCCTTGATTATTGGGATGCCGTTGATATTACACGCCACCCTGATTTACCGGCTTTTTTTGCGCAAATTCCGGCGCAAAATTGTTATTTCTTCAGCACAAAAGGCGCAAAACCTTACACGGCAGCAAAATATCAACATGGCAACGCATTGGTTTTCGGAAACGAAAGCCGCGGACTGGATGACAAACTCCTGCAAGAACAGAGCGACCGTGTGCTTGGCATACCGATTCAATCCAAGCATGTACGCTCCTTAAACCTGGCAACAGCCGCCGGCATTGCGCTTTATGAGGCTCTTCGGCAGTTGCAACCGGCTTAAAAAAATATTTTTTGTTTTTTGCTTGGCTTATGCTACAGGTAGTGGTAGATATATAAAAAGAACACGCAAATGTAGCATATATTGTGTGTATTTATTTTTAAATTTATGTAATTGAATGATAGCGCAATATTTAGGAGAATGGTTGTGATTGAATCACGTGGTCTTTTGGATTTGGATTTGCGTGCTTGCGGCACGGAAAACACAACTGTAAAAACAAGCCTGCCAAAAGGCAGAAACACACGCAAAAGCGGGGCTAATATGTCGTCAAGCCGTATCAAAAAAGGACTTTCCGTAACACCGCTGTTGACGCGCAAGGACACACATCCATTTGATGAAATTGAATGGGAAAAGCGCCAGGCCGTTATCAAGAACGACAAAGGCGAAGTTGTGTTCGAGGCGCATGACGTTGAGGTGCCCAAAGCATGGTCAATGCTGGCCACCAATATTGTGGCTTCCAAATACTTCTATGGCGCCAAAGGAACCGATGTGCAGGAAAAATCGCTGCGTCAATTGGTACACCGTGTGGCGCGCACGATAGCCGACTGGGGCATTCAAGACGGCTATTTTGAAACACCGGCGGATGCTGAAAATTTTTATCGCGAATTATGTTATGTTTGCGCCAACCAGCTCGGATCATTCAACAGTCCGGTCTGGTTCAATGTCGGGCTGCATGCGCAGTATGGGCTCACGTCATCCAACAAAGCCTGCTATTTTTGGAATCAGGACAAGGCGCTTGTAGAACAGGCGCCGGATTCATATCAATATCCGCAATCTTCGGCCTGTTTTATTCAATCAGTGGCGGATAATATGGAAGACATCATGCGTCTGGCCAGCTCGGAAGCCATGCTGTTTAAGTATGGATCGGGCACGGGCACGGATTTGAGCACTCTGCGCAGCAGCCGCGAAAAGCTTTCCGGCGGCGGTGTGCCGTCAGGTCCGCTCAGTTTCATGCGCGTGTTTGACCAGGTGGCGGCGGTCATCAAATCCGGCGGAAAAACAAGACGCGCCGCCAAAATGCAAAGCCTGAAAGTCAGCCATCCGGACATTATGGATTTCATCCAGTGCAAAGTAAACGAGGAAAAAAAGGCTCGTTCATTGATTAAATCCGGTTATGACGGATCATTTAACGGCGAGGCCTATTCGTCGGTCATGTTCCAAAACTCCAATCTTTCCATCCGTGTTTCCGATGATTTTATGAATGCGGTGGAGGCCGGCACGGTCTGGCATACGCATGCGGTTACCACCGGCGATATTGCGGAAGTTCTCGATGCCCGCAAAGTGTTGCAAAGCGCAGCTGAAGCGGCGCATTTTTGCGGCGACCCCGGACTGCAATACGATTCCACCATCAATCGCTGGCATACTTGTCCGAACAGCGGACCAATCAACGCCAGCAATCCCTGTTCCGAATATATGTTTGTTGACAACAGCGCCTGTAATCTGGCTTCAATCAATCTGATGAAGTTCTCCGACGAGCAGCACGTCTTTGATGCCGAGCGTTTCAAACATGTTGTGCGTCTGTTTGTGATTGCCCAGGACATTCTGGTTGATCACGGCAGCTACCCAAGCCTGGAAATCGCCAGCAATTCCCATCTTTTCCGACCGCTTGGGCTTGGTTACGCCAATCTGGGCGCTCTGATCATGAGTCTGGGCAAAGCTTATGACAGCGATGCCGGCCGCGCCTTTGCCGGAGCGGTTACCGCGCTCCTGACCGGCTATGCCTATGAGACTTCCGCCGAAATCGCAGCCATCAAACAACCCTTTGATGAGTTCGCCAAAAATCGCGAGGCCATGTTAAAAGTGATTGAAATGCACCGCGACTCGCTCAGCCGGATCAAAAACGACAATTGGATCTCGGCTTTGGGTCGCGAAGCCTCCCGCGCATGGGATCATGTGCTGGAATCCGGACGCCGCGCCGGATTTCGCAACGCGCAGGTTACCGTTCTGGCGCCAACCGGTACAATCGGATTTATGATGGATTGCGACACGACCGGGGTTGAGCCTGATATTGCGCTGGTGAAATACAAACAGATGGCCGATGGCGGCATGTTTAAAATCGTCAATCAGACTCTGCCGCTGGCGCTCAAACGCCTGGGTTATACGAGCGAACAAATTGTCGCCATCATCCGCTACGTCAACGAGCACGACACAATTGAAGAAGCCAATGACCTCGATCCGGAACATCTGGAAGTGTTCGATTGCGCGTTCAAACCCAAAAAGGGCAGTCGTTTTATTAATTATCAGGCCCACCTGAAAATGATGGCTGCGGTGCAACCGTTTTTGTCCGGCGCGATCAGCAAAACCATCAACATGCCCGCCTCAGCCGCGCCTCAGGATGTGCTGCAGGTTTTCATTGACGGCTGGAAGCTGGGACTGAAAGCGGTGGCGATTTATCGCGACGGGTCCAAAGGCATTCAGCCGGTTACCACCGGGCAAAACACGCCCGAAAGTTCCGGCGCTGAAAACGCCCCCGCCGACACCGCTCCGCGCAAGCCTTTCCGCCGGCGGATGCCTTTTACGCGCCAATCCATAACGCACAAATTCGAAGTGGCCGGCCATCAGGGCTATCTGACTGTCGGGCTTTATGAAGACGGCACCCCCGGCGAACTGTTTATCACCATGGCCAAGGAAGGCAGCACGGTAGGCGGAATTATGGATGCTTTCGGCACAGCCATTTCCATGTGTTTGCAATATGGCGTTCCCTCCGACACGCTGATTGATAAATTCACCCACAGCCGTTTTGAGCCGAGCGGCTTCACCAAAAACCCGGAAATTCCTTACGCCAAATCGCTGGTTGATTATATCTTCCGCTGGCTGGCAATCACATTCCCGAACGGACGCAATCAATCCATGCAACTGGCGCACAAGGCGGAGCCGGCGCAGCTTGCGCAGGCAGAATCAGCCGAAGCAACGCATTCCGTTTCGTTGACCAACCAGTTCAAGGATATCCAGGCCGATTCGCCGCCTTGCGACAAATGCGGCGCCATTACCGTGCGTAACGGCACTTGTTACCGTTGCTTTGTCTGCGGCAATTCGATGGGGTGTTCATAATCAGCCAGGCACGACCGGCCGGCCAAATTGATGCATCTTTTCAAAACCATTCTGCGCGGAAAGAGCTGGCGGCCAAAATCCATGGAGCTTGCCCGGGCGCGCGCATGGTGGCGCAAATCCGTCATTCTCCTGGCAACCGGTTTCGGTTGTGGACTCAGCCCGGTGGCTTCCGGAACCATCGGCACGTTGCCGGGTTTGCTGTTGATGCTGGTTTTGCAGCCGATCTGGCAGGGAACCCTGGTTCCCATTACGATTGCCGCAACCCTGACGCTACTGGCCATCCCGGTCTGCGATCTGGCCGAAAAACATTTCGGCAAAAAAGATGACGGCCGCATTGTGGCGGATGAATTTTTAACCTTCCCGATCGGCCTGCTGGGCTTGCCGCTGGAACCATGGCTCGTGGCCGTGGCGTTCTGCGCCAACCGGTTCTTTGATGTCTGGAAACCGTTTCCGGCGCGTTCGCTCCAACAGCTGCCGGGCGGTTGGGGAATCGTCATGGATGATGTTTTTGCCGCGCTCTACAGTTGCGCGCTCAATCACGCCATCTTCGCGCTCTGGCTCAAAACCGCCGCCTGAACAAAAGCGGATTAGTGTTTCAAAAGCCGCGGATCAGTCGTGCGTTCGACTTGGACGGTTTTCTTTTGGAACAATGATTCGTTTTGCAAACGTTTCAGGAGCGCATCATATTTTGGCCGGCTGATCGGCAGGCTGATCCAGCGCTTTTCATAGGATGAAAGCGTAATGGCATTGGCCAGCTCAAGCGAACCCAGGCCGCTCGCGCCGGGGGTTAAAAGTTCTTCGCCAAAAAGAATGTGGCGCGCCATATTGGTCAATACTTCCGCATGGCCGGGTTGCTTGGCATGGAACCCGTCAAAAGGCGCCTCAAAATCGGCGTAAGCCGGCTGTTTGCCGGGGATGTTAATCGGCACCTGCCAGACGGCCGGTCCGCCCCACATCTGATCGTGATGATTGATGTGTTCGCGAATGCCGGGATGAAATTTATGAAACGTCAATTCGCCGTCCCGCAGAATCAGTTTGCCTTTTTCGCCGAAGATTTCAATCATCTGGCCGGGACCGGCCTCACAGGTCGAGCAAAAGAGATAACCGGAGGCGCCGTTGGAAAATTTTAACAAGGCCTCGGCCTGATCTTCCACCTCAATGTTGTGCATCCGCGTGGTAATGCGCCCAAAAACCTCGCTCGGCAAGCCGCAAAATTGCACAAAAAGATCAATCATATGCGGCGCCTGATTCATCATCACCCCGCCGCCCTCGCCGCGCCAGGTGGCGCGCCAGCTGCCGGAATCATAATAACGCTGGCAACGATATTCGAGCACAATCAGCGTTGCCCGATAGATTTCGCCCAAATGCCCGGCGCGGATGATTTCCAGCGCCTTGCGCATGGTTGCCTCCAGGCGGCGCTGGAACATGACGGCAAAGACCACTCCATTCTGCCGCGCCGTCGCCACAAGTTTGTCCGCCGTGGAAATGCGCTCGGTCAGCGGCTTTTCCACCAGCGCATGCAGGCCGGCCTGCATGCATTCCAAGGCCGCCTGATAATGAAACGGATGCGGCGTGGCCACGACGACAACATCGCATGTCCGCGAAGCAACCAGGTCGCTCACTTTGGTGAAAGCGGCAACACCAAATTGCCGGCCGACAGCTTCCGCCGCCGGCTGATTGACGTCGCAAACCGCTGCCAGCCGACACAAGGGCAGATGGCTGAGAATCTGGCAATAACCCTGCCCCATACCGCCCGCGCCAACCACGCCAAAGCGTAAAATGCGCTCCGTCCTGGAGTTTCCCGCCCGTTTGCCGCCTGTTTTTTTGCCGGTTCGCATGCTCATTCCTCCCTTAGATGTTCAATTGCCACAAGCAACGCATTTTTCCGATTGCTTTTCAATAATTTATTAGTTTATCATAAACAGCAATTTTAAGCAACCACAGCAAAAAGTTTTGACAGGACGGCCTGCGTTTTAAAAAATAATTGGAGAAAATTCCGATGTATCTGACCGGTTTTGCCGATGAAGCCGGCGCGGCGCTTCAAACACAGATCAGGGTTTCACGCGCGCTGGGTTGGAATACTTTTGAAGCCCGCAAGGTGCAGGTCAACGATTTGTCCGCCGATTGGATTCACGATATTCCCGAACCGGCTTTTGAAACGCTGGTGGAAGAACTGGCCGCAAACAATGTGCGCATCAATTGTTTCGGTTCCGCCGTCGGCAACTGGAGCAAAAAAATTGAGCAGTCCTTTGATGTTTCGCTGACGGAATTAAACCGGGTGATCCCGCGCATGCAACGCCTGCAAACAAAATTGATCCGCGTCATGAGTTTCGCCGTGCGTGAGAGCGACGACCAAATGGAAGCCGAACGTTTCCGGCGCATGCGTGAAATCCAGAAGATGCTGGCGGATGCCGGCCTGACCGCCGTGCATGAAAACTGCATGAATTATGGCGGCATGGGCTGGCCGTTCACACTCAGGCTTGTCGAAAATGTTCCGGGGCTGAAGCTGGTCTTCGATACCGGCAATCCGGTTTTCACGGATGACCGCAGCCGCGACAGGCCGTATCCCAAACAAAATTCCTGGGAATTTTACAAACATGTACGCGAGCATATTGCCTATATCCACATCAAGGACGGCTATATTGATCAAACAACCGGGCAGGCAGTCTACACTTATCCCGGCGAAGGACACGCCGAGATTCCGCGCATTCTGGAAGACCTTCTCCGACGCGGTTATGACGGCGGCATTTCCATCGAACCGCACATGGGCACGGTTTTCCATGATGCCGACGCAAAACACAGCACGGATGCCGAAAAAATTTACATTGAATACGGCCGGCGCATGCTTAAAATGCTCAATGCAATCAGGACGCAACTTGATTTGCCTCCTTTTGATCAGGCCAAGTCAGGTTGAATTTGCTTGCGGCAAGCCTGATTAATTAAGGGCGGATTCAGGCAGGCAGGAATTAAAACAATGACTATGCTCGGCGTAATCGGACAAGGCGTTATCGGCCAGATCAAGCAAACGACGCATGTTTTTGCGCTGCTCGGCACAACGCTCATGCTGGCGGCGCGCCGGCGTTTCTGGCCGCGCACAACACGCGCCGTCTTCGCGCGCCAGATCTTATTCACCGGCGTTGAGGCCATGAAATTCGTCTCGCTGGTGGCATTTATGACCGGCATCTCGGTGGTGGTTCAGGCCCAGGTCTGGCTGGGCAAAGCCGGCCAATCGGCCATGCTCGGTCCGGTGCTGGTGGCCGTGATTGTCCGTGAAGTCGCGCCGCTGCTGGTCAATTTTATTGTGATTGCCCGCAGCGGCACGGCCATGGCGACAGAACTCGCCACAATGAAGGTTTATGGCGAAATCCGGGTCTTGGAAGCACAGGGACTGGACAGCCTGCTTTACCTGGCCATGCCGCGTATTCTGGCCATGGCTATTTGCATTTTCTGCCTGACAACCTGGTTTGTCGCGGTCTCTTTTGCCAGCGGTTATCTCAGCGGCATTGTTTTCGGGGTCAGCGCGGGCGATCCGGCCGATTTTTTGAACAGCATCCTGAAAGGCGTCCGTCCGGCGGATATTTACAATTTACTGGCCAAAACGCTCATTCCGGGCATGTTCACCGCCACCTTCTGCGTCATTGAGGGCATGAGTGTGCGTTATTCCATCACCGAGGTGCCACAGGCGGCAACGCGGGCCGTGGTGCGTTCAATTGCCGCGCTTTTTATCATCTCCGCTCTTGTTTCGGTTTTAACTTATCTTTGAGCAACATCAAAGGCAACCCGGAATGCAACAAATAATCCTTGAATTTGCGGCCGTAACAGCGGAACCGGCGCCGCTGGCGCACAGCGGCTTGCAGAATGTTGATCTATGCCTGCATGCAGGCGCAATCGCGCTGATCAGGCTCGAACCGGGCAATGAGCAAATGCCGCTGGCCGATATGGCGCAGGGGCTTTTAATGCCCGATGCAGGCGTGGTGCGCTTGCTCGGTCAAAACTGGGCGGAAACAGCGCCGGAAAAAAGCCTGCCATTGCGCGCCACGATTGGGCGGGTTTTTGAACAACACGGCTGGATCAGCAATCTGAACATTAACGAAAACATCACCTTGTCGCAACGTCATCATACATTGCGCCCGCTTCCGGAAATCCTTGCCGAAGCCACCCTGCTGGCGCGCGCTTTTGGTCTCGGCGAACTGCCGGCGGCCCGGCCGGCCGTGATCGAAAAATGCGACTTGCGTCGCTGGGAATGGGTGCGCGCTTTTCTGGGAAAGCCGCGCCTCATTTTGCTGGAAAGACCGATGCGGGACCTGGCGCGCAATTTTCTGCCAAACCTGATCAAGGCCGTTGCGCATGCGTCAGCGCGCGGCGCGGCCATCCTCTGGCTGACCGATAACGAGCAGGTCTGGCAAGCGCCCGACCTGCAAAATGCCGCGCATTACACAATGCACGGCCAAAGCTTATGTTTTTATGGAAATAAACATTGAAAACTTTTCATCAAATTATCCTTGGTGATAGCCGCGAAATGAATCTTGTAGCGGACAGATCCGTTCATCTTGTGATCACTTCTCCGCCATATTGGCAGCTAAAAGATTATGGAAGCAACCAGCAAATCGGGTTTCACGAAACTTATGAAAACTATATTAACAATTTAAATCTCGTCTGGAAAGAATGCGACCAAGTATTATATCCGGGATGCCGCCTTTGCGTGAACATTGGCGATCAGTTTGCACGTTCAGTTTATTACGGACGCTATAAAGTCATACCGATCCGCACAGAAATCATTAAATTCTGCGAAACAATCGGCTTTGACTACATGGGCGCAATCATCTGGCAAAAAATCACAACAACGAATACAACAGGCGGGGCAACCATAATGGGCAGCTTCCCTTATCCTCGCAATGGAATTCTTAAACTTGATT
>CAZMFH010000031.1:0-16606 GCA_964565485.1 uncultured Verrucomicrobiota bacterium
CTTCAACCTGATTCTTGACGACCGTGCTTTTGCGGTTGCGGACTGCGCCGAATTCCATCAGACTAATTGTTAGCGGCCCGCGCCGGACCTGTTCGACAATAGTCGCCGATGTCGCCCGCCGTTTGCTTATCGGCAACAAGGTTGCGGTGAGCAGGGCCGCAATCACAACCGCGCCAAGCGCTTTTCTGCCGCGCCGGCTGCGCGTCAACGCCATGATGTTATTGAGTATTTTCCGTATTCCATTTGTATTCATGATAATTTCCGTCGTCGTCTACGGTTAAAACGCCCATGTCTCGTTGCAGTTGCAGGGCGGCAAGATGATAATTGATCTTGGATGCGGTTAAAGCATTGCGCGCGGAAACAAGCGCCTCCTGCGCTTCAAGAATGTCGCGCACTTCGGCGCGGCCGGCCTGCAAAAATTGTTCCGTGCTGGCCACACGCCGCAAGGCCACGGTCAGCGCCTGTTGCTGAATCCGGTAACTTTCCCGCGCCTGGAGCATGGCGCGCATGGCGTCGCGCACTTCCATTTTAATGTTGTCTTCAAGCGCCTGCGCTTCGCGCGCCGCTTTTTCAAGCGCAATCAGGCTGTTGCGGTACAGGTTGCGTTCCGATGTGCGTTCAAGCGGCAGGTCCAGCGCCAGGCCGGCGTTGTAGGCGCCTTTTTCCGGCCGCAAATCGGCAAACGGCAAATCGGCTGACGACAATGTGCGCCGTTCACCCATGGCGGCGCGACCTTCGAGCGTCAATCCGGCGCGCAGAGCATCCGCCGCCACCGTTACCTTGCGCTGCGCGTCAAAAACACGCCCTAAAGCGATGCGTAAATCAAGCCGTTGTTCCAAAGCAACGATAATTGCCTGCCGGGCTTTGATTTCAGGCAGATCGCTTGTTAGCATTGGCGGGAGCGGATCATCAAGTGTGCTGTCGTCATCAAAATCTTCATTGTTTTCGCGCTCAAAGGAAACCATCGAAGTTAACCGCTGCATTTCTTCATAATCAAGGTCAATCATGGCGTCAGCCGGCAGGCCGAGCGTGAGCTTGATGGCGTCCAGGCGGCGGGCAAAAGTCTGTCCGGACGAGATGCAACGGTCGCGCGCGCGCAATTCATCCTGTAACGCCTGATCAACCTGAATGCGCGGCAGGCGTCCGGCATCCGCCATGCGTTTGACCCGCCGGGTTGATTCGGCCACGCGCCGGTAATTGTCTTCGGCATTGCGTGTTTGATCCAATTGCTGGAGAACGGAAAGATATTCCGAGGCCACGCGCACCGCCAGCGTTTGTTTGAAATATTCCAAGGCGCATAAAGCATAGAGCATGTTTTGCTCGGCCTGGGTGAGCGGCTCGGCAACAACATAACGCCCGGCGCCGCGCAATAACGGCGCGGAAATTGTGGCATCGGCAAAAAGACCCAGCGACGATGATCGGTCAAAAGTCAGTAGTTTTACCAGATCCACGGCAAAACGGGTGGTCAGCATGGCGCCGTTGGTCAAACGTCGTTTCCAGGAAAATGAGCCGGTATTGACCAGCCCGCGCAGGGAATTTTCCCCGCTGTAATCGGCGTTATAGTCGCTTTCAGCGTCGGCAAAGAAAAGATTGCGAAAGGCATTGGCTTCGAGATCAAGTGCCAGCGCGGCTTGAAAAACTTCCTCTTTGCGGGATCTGTAATCGCGATTGTTGCGCGCCGCCGCGCGCAAGGCCTCCGCCAGGGTAATGCGCATAATATCATCCGGCCTGATTTCGTCCGGCGCAGCGGCCTCCGCCGGTTCGTCGGATTTTTTTTCCGGCCAGTGCGCGATTGGTTTTAAGGCGGCTACACCGAAAGAAGCCGGGCCGGAATGCGGCAACTCCTGTTCAAGCAGCAATTGCTGGCGCAACGCATTGGTTGGCGCGTTGATATCGAGCTGGATCTTGCGCCCAAAGGCGCGTTCACCCGCCCGCCCGGTTATGTCGTAAGCCACCCGGTCGGCATCGCGCCGATAAGTCGTCGGCGAACGGCATCCGGCCAAGCCGGCGGCCAGCACAAAAATACCGCTTTGTAAAAGCGCGAAATAACACAGTTTTTGCAAGCTTTTCATGCGCGCAAGCAACATTGTTTGCCAATAGATCCTATCCATACGTTACGAGCCCAGCTCGAATTGGGAAACAGTTTGACACTTTTCCTCCGCGCAGACAAGCCCATATGCCGAAGCTTGACTTCTTTTGGTTTTTCCATCAACATTACATCTTAACTTGTTGTAAATTGCAGTTGCTGGATAATTCAAAAAATTGTGTCTTAAATTAATTTTGGAAAGTTTTCAAGCATGGATCCATATATGCAAAAAAATAACACCTGGCGTAAAACTGTTCGGATGCTTTTCGGTTTGGCGGGTTTGGGCGGATTGGTTGCAGCGTGGTTGCCGGCATCCGCGGCCTTGGTGCTGATAGAAGAGGAGTTTGATTTCGGCGGCGCCGGCATGGTTGCCGTTTCGGCTGATTATGACGGCGATGGCATTGCCGATCCGGCGCTTTATCATGAAACGAGCGGACAATGGCATATCGCGCTTTCCAGCCGGAATTACATTGAAGGTGTTGTCGTTCTGGGCGGACCGGGTTACCTGGCGCTGCTTGGCGATTATGATGGCGACGATCGCAATGATCCGGCGGTTTATTGCGAGCAAACCGGCGAATGGGCGGCCATGCTTTCCGGACACAATTACCGAACCGTAACTTCGGTTTTGGGCGGGCCGGGTTATTGCGCCATTCCAGCCGATTATGACGGCGACGGAATCACCGATGTGGCCATTTATGATGCGGCTTGCGGGCATTGGGTTGTTTGGATTCGGGTTGAAGATGAAATCACCGATCCGACCGCGCTGGCGCAGAGATTCCAGGATGCCGTCAAGGATTCACGCGTGCTTACAGCTCGCAAAATATCGCGTGATCTGACTGCCATTCACCCCTATAACACCAATCTGGTCTGGAACAGCGGCAAGGTGCTTGTGGCTTCCTTTACCCGTACTTACGATTATCCCGAGCATGTCGGCAAGCTTTATACCAATATTTTTGCCGATGCCTGGGTAACAGCCGTGCCTGATCTGAAAAATTATCTCAAACATTACAAAGGCACAAATTATCTTTTGCGCGTCAAGCAGGCGCTGGGCATGCCCGCTACAGTCAAAAACGACATGATTGCCGAGTTCTGGGTTGATCCGCATTTGCTGTTCCGCCCGAGTCCCGATCCGGAAATAACCGATCGTGAAGCGCAGTTGGATTTTTCGTATACCAATTCGGCATATCTGACGGTAAGCCAGCAGCATGTCGGATGGTTTGAAAATCAGGTTGTCGCCAATGCCTGGCCTTGGACCCGGCTTGGTTATACCTATGACTGGGGCAATTCCCGCTGCCGCGTCGGACCGAGCGAATTTGTAATTCCGAAAGGCAGTGTCTTTATCGTGCATTCCATTACGGATGTGCAGTCTTATTTGGAGCGTTGAGCGGCTTTCAGTCGCGGAACGGCAGCACGGAATCAAGCGAAAGCGCGCCGGTTAGCAACATCAGCAGACGGTCAACGCCAAGCGCAATACCGGCGCAATCCGGCAGACCGTCTTCCAGTGCGGCCAGAAAAGCATGGTCAAGCGGATATACCGTTTGGCCGCGCGTATTCCGTTCAGCCGCGCAGGCGGCAAAGCGCGCGCGTTGTTCCGCCGGATCGGTCAATTCGCCGAACGCATTGGCTATTTCCAGGCCGCCGATATAAAGTTCCCAACGTTCGGCTGTCCGTTGATCCTGCGGTTTGCGGCGCGCCAGCGCCGCAACTTCGGCCGGGTAATCCATAAGCACAACCGGTCTATCACGCGTTAGCTTTGGTTCAACCTTTTCCACGAGATCAAGCTCAAAACGGTTGGCGTCAAAAGCGATTGCGGGGTTCCATCCGGCAAACTTCAGAAAGGCTTCCGCAACGGTTATTATCGGCCACTGCCCGGCAAGTTCAATGTTTTGTCCGGCGTAGGCGAGGCTGGTTCTGCCCAGCACAGCCTGGCTTACATGCCTCAGCAGAGCTTGAGTTTCCTCAAGAATATCGAGATAATTGCCGCCGGCGTGATACCATTCCAGCATGCAAAATTCAGGATGATGCCGCTCGCCGCGTTCGTCGGCGCGGAAACACGGACCCATTTGATAGATTTTCGGATAACCGGCCGCCAGCAGACGTTTCATGTGCAGTTCCGGCGAAGTGCGCAGCCAGGCCTTGCCGGAGGGGATGGCGTCAATATGCGCTTCCAGCGCCGGCGCGGCGATTCGCACGGGTGTTTCCGTTTCCAGATAGCCGCGCTGGTCAAAAAAACAGCGGATGGCCTTGTATGTCGCGGCGCGCCGGATGAGCGCCGGTTGGAAATTTGTCAGTTGAGGTGATGCAGACACGGTTGCGCCGGAATATATTCAAGCCTGAATTCGTGCCGTCGGATCAGGCTGTGCGGGCCCGGTCGCTGTAAGCGCCGGTGCGGGTGTCAATGCGCACAATGTCGCCCTGATTGATGAAAAGCGGCACCTGAATTTCATAACCGCCCTCTATTTTGGCCGGCTTGGTAACATTGGTGGCTGTATTGCCGCGCGCGCCCGGCTCGGTTTCGATGATTTCTTTTTCCACAAAAGTCGGCAGCTCAACGCCAATCGGCGCGTTGTTGTGCAGCAGAATTTCCACTTCCATATCCTCCAGCAGAAAATAGCGCGAATTGCCCAGCACACTGGCGCTGACGTTTAATGGTTCAAAATTCTTGTCCAGAAAAACATATTGATCGCCATCCTGGTAGGAATAGCGCATCTTGCGTTCTTCCAGTTTGGGTTCGTCAAATTTTTCGTTGGAACGATAACTGCGCGTCAGGGTGGAGCCGGTGATCAGATTTTTCATGCGCGTATTGTAAATTGCCGCGCCTTTGCCCGGTTTGACGAAATTAAAATCCGTGATGATATAAGGCGCGCCATCAATTTCAATCCGCAGTCCTTTGCGCAAATCAGATGCCGAATACATAAGCAATCCCTTCTGTTAAAATTTAAAACCGTGCGCCTGTTTTATTATGAACGCGCGTTTTTGGCAAGCGTTTATTACGCCGTTGCCAATAAAATCCTGATTCTGAATGCTTTCAAAACATAAGTTTTGAAAATGGGGATGTTTAATTAAAATTCCATCACGGATTCAGGTCAAAAAGCCATTTGCAATAGCGCTTCAAGCTCTTTTGGCCTTAATTTGCTGACTGCGCCGATTATCCGGTCCTGGTCGGTTATGTTTTGCAGCAGCACGGGCAGTTCGTCCTCGCGGATGCCGAGTTCGCGCAACGAGTTGGGCGCGCCCCAGGAGCGGATCTTGTCCCGGAATTTAAGCAGAGCGCTTAAAACACAGTCTGCGGCCCAAACATCCTGCGCCCAGCCGGCAAAGCGGGTTGGATCCTTTTTGCCCATATATTCGATCCAGGCAGGAAAAATCACTCCCAAACCTTCGCCATGCGCGATTTTCGGATGCAGCGCGGAAAGCGAATGTTCGATGGCATGACAGGCCCAATCTCCATTTTGCAACCCGGCGCCGCTGATCCCGTTCAGCGCCAGCGTTGCGCTCCAGGCCAGATTGGCCCGCGCAATGATGTCGTTGGCATCCGCCTGGAGCCGGTCGGTCATCTCGCCGATAGTCCGCAACAGCGCGGCATCAAGCGCCAGCGTCGCAACCGCCCGGTTGTTGACGAAAAAAAATTCCAGAATATGCGCCATGGCGTCAAGCGCGCCATTGACGGTTTGCCTGAATGGCAGACTGCATTGCGCCGCCGGATCAATGATCGTAACTTGCGGATAAACCAGCGCAGAAGAAAAAGACCATTTCTGCTTTCCGGCCATGTTGGTGATAACCGCATTGCCGTTCATTTCGCTGCCGGCGGCGGAGATGGTCAGGACGGTGTAAATCGGCAAGGCCCGCGTAATCCGCGCTTGCCCCGTAAAAGCGTCCCAGATATCCGGCAGAAAAAAACCAGCCGCCACGCTTTTGGCAGTGTCAATTACGCTGCCTCCACCGACAGCAAGAATGGCGTCCGGACGTTCGTTTTGCGCTGACCGGATGATGTCCCGCGCTTTTTCCAGCGTGGGATTAGCCTGGACGCCCCAGGCTTCGGTCCAGTTGATGCCGCTGTCTTTTAAACTCGCGCAAACCTGGTTGTAAACATTATTTTGCCGGATTGATCCGCCGCCGGCGATCAGCAAGGCTTGTTTTACTCCGGCCTTCCGCATTTCCCGGCCAAGCATGGCGGTCTTGCCGATGCCGAAATGGATTCTGGTGGGATTATGGAAAACAAATGACTCCATGCCGAGCCTCCAATACAATGCTTAATTAAACTTCCATCACGGATTTAATTCTGGCAACGGCATTTTAGCATGCCCGCTCTTAAATTGAAGCCCAAATTTTGCCGCTTGACAAATTCGCCCTGTTTCTATATATAGAAACACCATGCGGACAACAATGGAAGATTATCTGCGGTTGGCCCGGGATTATTCGCTGATTCCGGTTTGCCAGGAAATGCTGGCCGATCTCGAAACACCGGTCTCGGTTTTGCAGCGGTTTGTGGAGCGGCGCAACGCCTTTCTGCTTGAAAGCATGGAGGGCGGCGAAACCTGGGGGCGCTATTGCTTTATCGGGGTTGACCCGGAATTATTGTTTGAAGTCGAGCATACGGCGGGCGGCGATGCCGGGTTGCTGGAGCGTCTGCGCCCGATTTATCGGGATGAACGGCCGGCGCCTGTGCCGGGGCTGCCGCGTTTTATCGGCGGCGCGGTCGGCTATATCAGCTATGAAGCGGCGGGTGAGTTTGAGCGCCTGCCGCAACCCAAAGCCGGCGCGAACACAAGGCGGCTGGTCAGCCGCTTTTTGAAGGCGGATTGTCTGATCGTTTTCGATAATTTGCGCCACACGCTGATTTTGATTGTCTGTTCCCGTCCACGCGAATTTGCCGACCCCGCCGAGGCTTACCGCGCCGCTTGCGGCCGGATTGCCGAGCTTGCCGCCATGTTGCGGCAACCGGCGCCGGTCAATGCACAAAAAACTTATCCGCCGGTAACATTTGCCGCAAACATGCCGCCCGACTGTTATCGCGCCATGGTCAAACGCGCCCGGGAATATATAGCTTCCGGCGACATCATTCAGGCGGTCTTAAGTCAGCGTTTCAGCGCGCGCACCGCCATTCCGCCGCTGCAGATTTACCGCGCATTGCGCCTGCTTAATCCTTCGCCCTATATGTATTTTTTAAAGACAGGCGATTTTGCGCTGATCGGCTCCAGCCCCGAAATTATGGTGCGGCTGGCGGGCAACCGGATCACTTTGCGCCCGATTGCCGGTACGCGCCGGCGTGGTTTGACCGAGCAGGACGACCGCCGGTTGGCCGACGAACTGCTTTCCGATGAAAAAGAAAAAGCCGAACATGTCATGTTGGTTGATCTGGGGCGCAACGATTTGGGGCGCGTGGCGCAAACCGGCAGCGTCCAGGTGCGCGACTATATGACGATCGAACGCTACAGCCATGTCATGCATCTGGTCTCGCATGTTGAAGGCATTTTACGCAAGGATTGTGACGCTGCCGATGTATTGCGCGCCGCTTTCCCCGCCGGCACCTTGAGCGGCGCGCCGAAAATCCGCGCCATGCAAATCATTCACGAACTTGAGCCGGAACCGCGCGGCGCCTATGGCGGCGCGCTGGGTTATGTTGGCTATGACGGCAACATGGATTTTGCCATCACCATTCGCACGCTTGAATGGTCCGACGGCTTGCTGTCCATTCAGGCCGGTGCCGGCATTGTTCATGATTCCGATCCACAAAAGGAATTTGAAGAGACTATGCAGAAAGCAATGGGCATGCGGAAGGCGGTTGAGCTGGCTGCCGCCGGTTTGCAGTTGAACTTTGGGGAAGCGCTATGATCGTTTTGATAGATAATTACGATTCGTTTACCTATAATCTTGTGCATTTGATGGGCGGGTTGGGGGCGGAATTGAGGGTCTTGCGCAACGATGCCGCAACGGTTGACGATATTGTCGCCATGCGCCCCGACGCAGTGGTGATTTCGCCCGGACCCTGCACTCCGCAGGAAGCCGGCATTTCCGTGGCGTTGGTGCAGCGTTTGTCCGGCACACTGCCGATTCTGGGGGTTTGCCTCGGGCACCAGGCGATCGGCGCGGCCTTTGGCGCGCAGATAGTGCGCGCCGGCGCGATCATGCACGGCAAAACTTCGCTTGTCCGGCACAATGGCCTGGGGCTTTACCGGGGTCTGCAAAATCCGTTTGTCGCCGGACGTTACCATTCCCTGGCGGTTGCGCCCGCTGGTTTGCCTTCCGACCTGGTAATTGAGGCGCAAGCCGATGATGACGAAATAATGGGTTTGCGCCACTGCCGGCATGCGACTTATGGTGTGCAGTTTCATCCTGAATCAATTTTAACGCCGGCCGGCAAACGTCTGTTGCGCAATTTTTTGGAACTAATTGCTGGCGCATAACCGGTCAAAATCAAAAAGGGCAAATCATGCAGCCTGTTTTACAGAAATTACTTGATCACCAGGATCTTGCCGCCGATGAAATGGGAATGATTTTTGATCATTTAATGGAAGGCAGTCTGACTCCGGCCCAGATCGGCGCTTTGCTGGTGTTGTTGCGCATGAAGGGTGAATCAATAGATGAACTGACCGGCGCAGCTTTGTCCATGCGGCGGCACGCCGTTTTGATTGACACTGGCGGGACAGCCGTGGTGGATACCTGCGGCACCGGCGGCGACCAACAGGGCACTTTTAACATCTCGACCGCAGCCGCGTTTGTCGTGGCCGGCGCCGACGTGCCGGTGGCCAAACACGGCAATCGCGCCGTTACCAGCCGTTGCGGATCCGCCGATGTGCTGGCCGCGCTGGGTGTGCGTATTGATGCGCCGCCGGAAGTTATGGAAGAGTGCATTCGTGAAATCGGAATCGGTTTTCTTTATGCGCCCGTTATGCACCCGGCCATGAAACAGGTGGCGCCGCTGCGCCGCGAATTGGGTGTGCGCACAATCTTCAACATGCTTGGCCCGCTGACCAATCCGGCCGGCGCGCGCGGCCAGATTCTGGGGGTTTTTGCGCCGCAACTTACCGAAAGTTTTGCGGCAGTCCTGCGCCACATGGGCAGTCGGCGCGCTTTTGTCGTGCATGGCCGGGACGGCATGGACGAAATAACTGTTACCGCGCCGACGCGCATTACCGAGTTGCAGAATGACCGTTTGCGAACCTATGAGTTTGATCCTCAGCCTTTAATCGGCGATTTTTACGCCCGCGATACCCTCCTCGGCGGCGGCCCGGCTGAAAACGCCGGCTTGATTCAGCGCGTTTTTTCCGGCGCGCCGGGCGCCGCGCGCGATATTGTGCTTTTAAATGCCGCTGCCGGCATAGTGGCCGGCGGCAAGGCGGACGATCTGGCGCAGGGCTTTAAGCTGGCACAGCAATCAATTGATGACGGACGGGCGGCGGCAAAATTGGCGGCGCTTGTCGAACGGAGCCGATAAAATGCCGCCGGACACAAATGGGCGCGCGCCTTCTTTTTTGCAGCAGGTTTCCGCCGCGCGGCGGCGCGATGCGCTGCAAGCCGCCCGGCGCATGTCGCCGGCTGTCCTGGAAAAACAAATTGCCGGGTTGCCCCGCACACGCAGTCTCTTGAAATGCCTGCAGAACCGGCGCGGCCCGGAACGCTTGCCCATCATTATTGCGGAGGTAAAAAAAGCCAGTCCTTCGGCCGGCATTTTACGCGCGGCCTATGATCCGGCCGGCCTGGCCGTGCAATATGCGCGCGGCGGCGCGGCGGCCATATCCGTGCTGACCGAGCCGCGCTATTTTCTCGGCAATGATCTGGATTTGAAGCGGGTGCGCGCAGCAGTGCGCTTGCCGGTTCTGCGCAAGGACTTTATTTCAACGCCTTACCAGATTTTGGAAACGCGTGTTTGGGGGGCGGATGTTGTTTTATTGATTGTGGCGGCGTTGAGCCGCGGACGATTGCGCGAATTGTATGAGCTGGCGCGCGCCATTGGCCTGGATGTCCTGGCGGAAGCGCATTCGCGCGAAGAGCTTGAACGGGCCTTGGCCCTGCCCGGGGCAATCATCGGCATCAACAGCCGCAACTTGCGCACTTTGCGCACTGATCTGAATGTGGCGCGTAATTTGGCCCAATACATCCCCGCCAACCGCGCGGCAGTTGCCGAAAGCGGCATTAAAACACGCCGCGATATTCGTGGCCTGCTCGCGCGCGGTTACAAGGGTTTTCTGATCGGAGAATCAATTTTGCGCGCGGGTAATGTCGCCGCAAAGCTGCGCCGCCTGACGTTTTGTAATTGAGTTTGTTAAATGAAAATTCCATCAACTCAGGTTAAAATCTGCGGCATAACGAATTTGGCGGATGCCCGGGCGGCATTGGAGGCCGGGGCGGACTACCTTGGTTTTGTGCTTTATGCAAAATCGCCGCGCCATATTGCGCCGGCCGCCTTGCGGCGAGTCCTTGATCGTTTGCGCGCTGATGCGCGCGTCATTGTCGTAGCAGTTAATGCGCGGCGCGCTTTAATAGAAAAACTGGCGCAAGATTGCCGGTTGCATGCCGTGCAGTTGCATGGCAGCGAGCGTCTTGATGATTGGATGGATCTGCCGCTGCCGATTTGGCGCGCTTTTCATCTGCAAAACGGAGCAAGCGATCCGGATCCCGCCCAATGGCCGGCGGCGCGTTATGTGCTTGATGCTTTCGTGCCGGGGCGTTATGGTGGCACAGGTCAAACGGCGGATTGGAAAATTGCGGCGCGCCTGGCAAAACGTATGCCTTTGATGCTGGCCGGCGGGCTTAACCCGCAAAATGTTGCCGCCGCAATCAGACAGGTCAGGCCTTTGGGCGTTGATACCGCCGGCGGTGTTGAAGCCGCGCCGGGTCGTAAAGACCGGCGTAAATTGGAGGATTTTATAAAAGCGGTTCGAACACAGTCGTAAGTTTTAGGCAGTTATCAATAAAATTCCGCGCAAGGAGCGCAGGGAATTTACGCTTAACATGCTTCCGTAGCCGCGCCGGTTCCGGCGTGGGTTCTTGGGCAGCGGACGGAAAGTTAAAATTATCAATTAACAATGCAAAAGTTGGGACGAAAGGGCGTGGAGCGATTCTGACGCTGACCGCTTTACGCTTAACATGCTTCCGTAGGGCGTGGATTCCGGAAGAGGAGCCACCGCCTCACGGCGGCGGCCACCTGTAGTCTTTAATTGTGGCCGCCGGCCGCCTTGTATTGGGTTGCGGGCATAGCCTGCTTTGAATATGAAAACAAACAAATCATTAGGCAATCTCCCCTCCGCGCTCCCGGATGCGCGCGGACATTTTGGAGTTTATGGCGGACGTTATGTGGCCGAAACATTGATGCCGGCCTTGATTGAACTGGAAAAAGCCTATCGCTCTGCGGCGCGCGACCCGGCTTTCCGAAAATCTTTTGAGAATCTTTTGCGCAATTACGTTGGACGTCCATCGCCGCTTTATTTTGCCGAACGCCTGACCAAGGCCTATGGCGGCGCGCATATTTATTTGAAACGCGAGGATTTAAATCATACCGGCGCGCATAAAATCAACAACACCATTGGCCAGGTGCTGCTGGCGCGGCGGATGGGCAAGCAGCGTTTGATGGCCGAGACCGGCGCCGGCCAGCATGGCGTGGCCACGGCCACGGCGGCGGCTTTGTTTGGCATGGATTGTACAATTTTCATGGGCGAGGAAGATATCAAACGGCAGGCTCCGAATGTGCAGCGCATGCGGATTCTCGGCGCGACAATTCAGCCGGTTGCCAGCGGCACGGCAACACTCAAGGATGCTATGAGCGAAGCCCTGCGCGCCTGGGTGGAACATGTGGACGACACTTTTTATGTGATCGGTTCTGTGGCCGGTCCGCACCCATATCCCTTGATGGTGCGCGATTTTCAAAGCGTGATGGGCCGGGAAACGCGGCGGCAAATCATCGCCCAAACCGGACGTTTGCCTGATATGGTTCTGGCCTGTGTCGGCGGGGGCAGTAACGCCGCCGGAATGTTCAGCGCCTTTCTACAGGATATGCAAGTCGCCTTGATTGGCGTTGAGGCGGCCGGTTTCGGGATCGGCACCGGCCGGCATGCCGCCAGCATCGGCGCCGGCACAATCGGCATCTTGCACGGTTCGAAAAGCTATCTGTTGCAAAACGGAGACGGCCAAATCAAGAACGCCCATTCCGTCAGCGCTGGACTCGATTATCCGGGTGTTGGCCCGGAACATGCCTTGTGGGCGGATACTGGGCGGGTTGAGTATTGTTCCATTACCGACGCAGAAGCCATGCGCGCTTTTGACGACCTGACAAGACTGGAAGGCATCATTCCGGCGCTGGAATCGAGCCATGCGGTTGCGGAAGCCCGCAAACGCGCGCGTAAATTGGGCGCGCGCGCGCGGATTGTGGTAAATTTATCCGGACGCGGCGACAAGGATCTGGAACATGCCGCGCTCTGGCATAAACAACACCGGCTTTATTCCTGAGCATCCAGGTTAATGCGTCCCTGAATCCGTGATGAACATCACCCGCAGGGTGGGCTTGGTTGCGAAATTATGCTGCGCTATTGAAAGCAGAATTCAGTGGTCAGCAGCCAGAATGTAAAATCCAGCAAATCGCTGATCATTAAAATGATATCGTCATCTGTCAGAAATTATGGTAGAGATCGACCGTGAATAAGCTAAAAAAGCATAAAAAGACGAAATGATCCGTTTTGCCAGCGCACTCCGGCCCCGCGCTTTACTTCTGGAACAGGTGAAGGGATTGTTAAGCGCTCCGAATGAGAAAGGCGAAAGGGGTGGAGTCTTCAAGAGATTCACGCATGAACTTGAGAAACTGGGGTATTGCGTAAAGTGGACGGTTCTGTGTGCCGCTGACTACGGTGTTCCGCAACTTCGGGAACGAGTGTTTATTGTCGCAACCCCTGGAACGAATGGGTTTTCATTTCCACCCCCGACGCACGTAGAAAGTCCTGAAGACACACCGCTTCTTCCTCTCAAGCGCTATGTTGGTGTTGGAAAAGTCATTGACGACTTGCCGAAACCGGCTCCGAAGGGCTCCGAGCCGACCTTCCCGAACCACGTGGATGTTACTCCTGACCGAGATCGCGAGCGAATTCATCCCGTAGCAGAGGGTGGATTCCTCAATCCCTAAAATTTTATCTTCTCATTCCTGCTTTCTTACCCCTGTTTTTCCTGTATTTTCCATCACCGAATCTCGTTGGACCCCTATAACCCCTATAGATGGAACAAATCTCCAGAACGGTGCTTTTTCAAACAGCCCCCGAACCGCCTAGACGCAAAGCGTTGACCAAGCGGGTTTTAGGGCTTAACTAAGCGCCATTCAGGGCTGACCCCATGCATTAAATAAACGCAATTGCAAAACTCATGCTTTGCAAGCATTCCAGAAGTCAGGGCAGCGGAAACTGTTCCGTCATGGCCAGCACCTGTTGTTTGACGGCCGCCGGCATGTTTTCATCGGCAAGATTTTTCAAAACTTGCGCAATCCAGCCGGCAATCAGTTTCATTTCCTGTTCCTTCATCCCTCTGGTGGTAATTGCCGGCGTGCCGATGCGGATGCCGGAAGTTATGAACGGACTTTTGGCATCGAAAGGAATCATGTTTTTGTTGACGGTGATGCCGGCCTTGTCCAGCGCCGAAGCAGCTTCCTTGCCGGTAACATTGATCGGCGAAAGATCAACCAGCATGAGGTGATTATCCGTTCCGCCGGAAACAATGCGCAAGCCTTCGGCCTTGAGGGCTTCCGCCATTGCTTGCGCATTGCGCACAACCTGTTCCTGATAGGTTTTAAATGAAGGCTGCAATGCCTCATGAAAACAAACCGCTTTGGCGGCAATGATATGCATGAGCGGGCCGCCCTGCAGGCCAGGAAAAATCAGACGATCAAGATCCTGCGCAAAACGTTCCTGGCAAATAATCATTCCGCTCCGCGGACCGCGCAGCGTCTTGTGCGTGGTGGTGGTAACAAATTCGGCCAGAGGCACCGGATTGGGGTGGCAACCGGCCGCCACCAGGCCGGCAATATGCGCCATATCCACCATCAGATAGGCCGAAACACTGTCGGCAATTTTACGAAAGCGCTTGAAATCAATGATGCGCGGATAAGCGCTGGCGCCGGCGACAATCAGTTTGGGCTGGTGTTTTTTGGCCATTTCGGCGATTTCGTCATAATCCAACTGTTCATCATCGCGACTGACGCCATAATGCATGACATCAAAAAGACGTCCGGAAAGATTGGTTTTCATGCCGTGCGTAAGATGACCGCCAGCCGTCGGATTCATGGCCAGGATACGATCGCCCGGATTAAGCACCGTCATATAGACGGCCAGATTGGCGGAACTGCCGCAGTGTGGCTGGACGTTGACATGCTCGGCGCCAAAAAGCTGCTTGGCGCGTTCAATGGCGAGGCGCTCGGCCTCATCCACAAATTTACATCCGTTATACCAGCGTTTGGCCGGATAGCCTTCCGCATATTTGTTGGTCAACAACGAGCCGGCGGCTTCCAAAACGGATTGGCTGACGTAATTTTCCGAGGCGATCAATTCCAGGTTTTCGCTTTGCCGGGCGGCCTCATTGCGCAAAACGGAATAGATTTCGGGATCATTTTCATAAACATCAATCGGGTCAACGGTATTGCAGGAATAATGCTGAATTTTGCGCACTCGCCTTCTGTGACGTTCCCCGGCATCAAAATCCTCATGCAACCATGCATCCAGAATTTGCCGGGCCTCCTCCGGACTGACCAACTCTCCGCCCAACGCCAGCACATTGGCGTTGTTATGGGCGCGCGCCATTTTGGCCATGCGCGTGTTCAGACACAAAGCGGCGCGAACACGCGGAAATTTGTTGGCCACAATACACACGCCGATGCCGGTGGTGCAAATCACAATTCCCTGATCAACGATATTTTGAGACACCTTGGCCGCCACAAGCGCGGCAATATCCGGATAGTCCACCGATTCCTTGTTAAAACAACCGACGTCTTCAACCTGCACCGACTGGTTTTGCAGGTGCATTTTCAAGACTTCCTTCATATCAAAACCGCCGTGATCGGAACCGATAGCTATTTTCATTTTATCCTTTCTTGCAACGCGTGCCGGGCACATCCCCGGTATCATGGGACTGTAGATGCAAAATTACATCCAACAAGGATGCATCAATTTCATCCCGGATGTTCCGGTAAGCATCCACATTACATCCCAACGGGTCGGGCACATCTCCGCCGTTGGAACCCTGATCGAATGATTTCAGGAGGCGAATCCGGGCTTGCGCATCCACAAACCGGCGCCTGATTTCCTGCGCGTGTTGTCTGGTCATTACCACAATCAGGGCGGCAGAGTCAATAATATCATTTGTAAGCATGCGACTGCGGTGGGGCGTAAGATCAATGCCTTTTTCCCTGAGCGCTTCAATGGCCTGATAACTGGCCGCCATGCCGTCCACGGCAAAAGTGCCGGCGGAAGCCACATGCCAGCTTGTCTCAGGGCCAAGGTGGTGGCGCAGCAAAAACTCCGCCATGGGGCTCCGGCAGATGTTGCCGGTGCAAACAAAGAGAATTTTTTTATTTTTCACAATACCCCGCTTGAATTCGGCAGCCAGAGTCTGCTTTGGTAATCCAGCCATGCTAACGGATTTTGATGCCAAGCGCCTTGAGACCAAGCAGTATATCAACGGCGCGGCGCAAAATGGCATCGTCTTTCGTCCGGTCAAAGAGCGCGCGATCCTGTTTTTCCTGTTCGGAAACGCTGACAAAGAAATCCGGTTGTTCCTCCAGGATGGGCGCACGATTCTCCTGTACAACGGCGGTTACGGCCGCCGGCGCGGCCAGCACATCCGGGCGGACACCTGCCGGCGCATATTGTCCGCCCTGGTTCATTCTGATCCGACGGGTGGCGATATAAATCATGCGTCCATCCTGCAGTGGCAGCGCTTCACGCAGGCGGTTATCGCCGCCGGTCGGCTCGCCGATCAGCATGGCGCCGGCGCCATGCTGCAACAAAGCGGCCAGAGTTTCCGCCGCACCGGCTGTTTCGCGGTTGATCAAAACCATCAACGGCAAACCAAGCGGAATTTCGGCTTGCGCCTTATATGCTTGCAGAAGTCCGTCCTGCGCGTCGCGCACTTCAAAGAGCCCGACGCCACGTTCGAAAAACAAGCTGCCGATTTCAGCGGCGGACTCAAAATCCATTCCGTTGGCCCCGCGCAAATCAAGAATTGCGCCAAAAAAATTCGTTGTTTTCCAGTTGACAAGCTGTTGAACAATTGAACGCCCCGAATCGGCATATATGCCGTTGATTTTCAGATAACCTATGTTCTGCGGCCATTCTTCGATCATGCCGGTTACCGGCATCTGAATGGCAGTACGGCTCAACGCCACCCGACGCGCCGGCGCATTGGTTGCCTGCTCGCTGACAACAAGCGCAAGCTTTTCGTTGCTGGCGCCGCGCAAAAGACCAACAATTTCTTCCAGCGCCAAGCCCTCCGTATTGCGCTCGCCTATCTGGAGAATCAAATCGCCGACCTTCAAGCCGGCTTCCGCTG
>CAZMFH010000032.1:0-16562 GCA_964565485.1 uncultured Verrucomicrobiota bacterium
GGACTTTCCGTCGCCACCGGCATAACCAGCCGGTTTGTCGGCTTGATCATGGGCAGTCTGTTGATCGCGCTGGCGTTTTTCCCGAAAGTCGCGGCAATCTTCGCCATCACGCCCGAGCCTGTCATCGGGGCTGTGCTCATTTTCGCCATGGCTTTCATGGTGATTGCCGGCATGCAAATCATCATGTCCCGCATGATGGATAACCGCAAGATTTTTGTCGTCGGCTTGTCGCTGATCTTCGGTCTGGGCGTGGATATTTGCCCAAACGCTTTCGCAAGTCTGCCGGTCTGGATCAAACCGGTCTTCAGTTCCTCGCTCTCCCTGACAGCGGTCATGGCCATTGTGCTCAACTTGATTTTCAGGATCGGCATTGCCCGGAAAGCCTCAATCCAATTAATCGTTGGCACAGACACTTCCGAAAAAGTTTTTGCTTTCATGGAACGGCAAGGCGCCGCCTGGGGCGCCCGCCGGGAAGTGATCCATAAGGCGGCGGCTGCCATCAACGAATTTCTCGAAGCCGCGCGTTGCCTTGATGTGGCGGATAATCAATTATCCGCGCATGCTGATTTTGACGAATGCAGCTTGAATGTGGTCATCACCCATCGCGGACGCCCCATGCCATTCCCGGATAAGCGCCCCGATGAACAAGCCGTGCGCGCCGATCCCGCAGCCCAGACGGCGCTCTCCGGATTCATCATCGCCAAATATGCCGACAAAATAACAACCGGCGTTGACGGGGCTTTCCAAAAAACACAAATTTATTTCGAGCATTAAATTTTTGCTTCTCAATCCGGCCAATCTTTGCCAATTGTTGCTTGTCCCTGAAAGGCGTTGATTATGGTTGCTCATGCTGATGAATCCAACACGCATGTCATTGAAGCGCGCGGTCTTTCAAAATCGTTCCGCGACTTCTGGCGGCGCCCGAAGGTCAGCGCCGTCAAAGCGCTCAATTTTGACGTGCGCGCCGGCGAGGTTTTCGGAATGCTCGGCCCGAACGGTTCCGGCAAAACCACCACCTTGCGCATGATTCTCGGCCTGTTAAATCCAACCGACGGCACTCTGCGGGTTTTTAACCGCTCGCCAAAGGATGTGCAGACCAAGGCGCGCATTGGTTACCTGCCGGAGGAATCCTGTTTATATTCCTATCTGACCGCGCGCGAACTGCTGGATTTCTACGGCCGGCTGTTTGAAATCCCGCGCGCGGCGCGGCGCGCCTGCATTGATCAGCTTCTGGCTATGACCGGTTTGACGCATGCGCAACATCGCCCGATCAGTGAATTTTCCAAGGGTATGACCCGCCGGATTGGTCTGGCTCAGGCGCTCATTAACGATCCGGACTTGATTGTTCTGGATGAACCAACCTCCGGCATGGATCCGATCGGTTGCCGGCAGATCAAGGATTTGATCCGCACTCTGGCGCGGCGCGGCAAAACCATTCTGCTTTCCTCGCATTTGCTGGCGGATGTCGAGCATGTTTGCGACCGCGTTGCCATCTTGTGCGATGGCCGGCTGTTGGTTACCGGCACAATCCGCGAATTGCTCGAAGAACAAAATCGCCTGCGCCTGACCTTCCCAACGCTGCCTCCCGAACGCATGGCAACATTACAGGCGCTGCTGCAGCGGGAAACCGGAGTTACACCGGAGCTTGACCATCCGGCGCTGACCTTGGAACAGTTTTTTATCGAAACAGTGGAAAAAGCCCGGCCCCGATCCGGCACACCGACAGGCGTTGCGCATACGGAAGGTGTGGCCGAATTTCTCGCCGGCAACGACGGCAACAATACTCCCCCGCAACCGCAAGGGGATTGCGATTAACCAAACTTCCCACAATCCGGCAACATTTATGCTGGCCAAAATCATAGCCATGGCTCTTCTGACAGTGCGCGGCGCGGCGCGCTCGCGGGTGATTGCGCTCCTGATGAGTTTGACCGTGCTGGGTGTCGCTCTATTTCCATTCATGATCAAAAGCGATGGTTCCGCCCAAGGTCTGGCGCAATTATTCATCAATTATGCCTTCGGACTGGCGATAACTATTTTATCGGTTGCCGCAGCCTGGACTGCCGCCGGCGCGGTTTCGCTGGATATTGCCGAACGGCGGACAGATATTCTGATGACCAAACCGGTGCGAAGCGCGGAAATATGGCTGGGCAAATGGCTCGGGTTGATGGCAATCAATGCTGCCATCCTGATTCTGGCCGGCTTGCTGGTGTATGGCGGATTATGGCTGACAACCCGGCGGGAACTGCCTTCACCTGCGCAGCGCGGGCAATTATGGAATGAGGTTCTGGCAGGGCACAGTTATCTTGCCGCCTTGCGCACGGCAACAAATGCCGCCGCAACGGTGGTACAGCCGGGCAACACTTATTGCTGGCAATTTCGGACTGGCGGCGCCGAACGGAATCAGACCGGATTGACGCTTCAATTCCGGTTTGCCACTTCGCGCGTGGAACGGCAAATGCCCGTACATGGTTCGTGGCGGATAACGTTTGACGATCATCCGGCGCCGCTTGTTTTTCAGGCGGATTATACGCCAAACATGGATCACACCTTGCAAATCAAGCCCTGGCTCCCATCCGACGTCATTACGGCAACTTATCGCAACACGGAAACCAATGAGCCGGCGGCGGTGATCTTTGCGCATGCAAACGGAGTGCGGCTCCTGCGGCGCGAATGCGGTTTTTTAAGCAATTTTGCGCGGGCATTGCTTTTAGCCCTGGCGCGTCTGGCATTTTTCACCGCTCTTGGCGTAACAATCGGGTCAGCCGTCTCATTTCCCGTGGCTGTCTTTACCGCATTCGCCTTTTTACTGATCGCCGCGCTGAGCAGCTGGATTAATGCGGAAACTTTTCTAATCATGGAAAACACGCCGGGCGGCGGCTGGACGAAAAGCCTGGGACACATCTCCACACGTTGCGTGGCCCATCTGACGCGCTGGATCATGCCGCCCCTGACGCATTTCGATCCGCTTGATTTTTTGCCGTTTGGTCTGGCTATTTCCTGGCGTCTGGTTTGGCAGGCATGGGTAATCCTCGTTTTGATCTATGGAGGCATAATGGGATTATTGGGCGCTTGGCTGCTGCGACGCCGCGAAATTGGAGCGGCGCAATAAAAAACCACTCGATGATAAATTGCTTTGATCAATCTTTGAATTGAAATGCCGGGGTTAGGATGAAAAAATTTGCTTGTGTTTTTGCCGTTCTGCTCGCTGTTCTTTTGTTTGCCGGAGCGGCGCTTGAGCAAACACGCCTGATGCGGGCGCGGCAGCAATGGCTGCCTGTGTCGGCGCTGACCGGCGCTCCGCCCTTGATGGCTTTTACGACCATGGCGCTGGGCGGTTTCCGCAGCTTGATCGCCGATGTGCTTTGGCTCAGATCCATCCGCCTGCAAGAGGAAGGGCGCGTCTTTGAAATCATGCAGTTGGCCGACTGGATCACCAAGCTCGCGCCCGATTTCACGACAGTTTGGGCCTTTCAAGCCTGGAATATGGCTTACAACATCAGCGTGCTCTTTCCCGATCCGGCAACACGCTGGCGCTGGGTGCATAACGCCATCCGCCTGCTGCGCGAGGAAGGATTGCGCTTCAATCAGCGCAACCCAAATCTGTTCAAGGAATTGGGCTGGCTTTACCAGCATAAGATCGGATATTTTATGGATTCTGCACACTGGTATTACAAACGCCAACTGGCCTCAAGCATGGCAAATGTGCTCGATGGAAGCAGTCCCAATTATGAGGATAACACCCAATTAAACCGCTTGCGCGATGAATTCAAGCTCGATCCGGAAATCATGCGAACAATAGACTGGCGTTATGGTCCGTTTGACTGGCGGCTTCCCGAAACGCATTCATTTTACTGGGCTTGGCGCGGCAAAACCATTGCGCCGCAACCGGATGGCGCCGGCGCGCGCGCCTGTGCGCAAATGCTGTTTCAATCAATCTCCGCAACCTTTCGCAAAGGCCGGCTTGAATTTGAGCCGGCAAGCGGACTATATCTAACCTCGCCGCGGCTCGATCTTCTGCCGCATGCGCTGGCTGTTTACGAGGAAACGCTGCAAACTTTTGATCTCCCGATCTTCCACAACGCTTATGCCAATTTCATAAGCGAGGCGGCAATCATCTTTTATTGCTACGGCGAACTTGATCAGGCACAAACGCTTTACCGTAAGCTGATTGACCGCTATGGCGCAAACGACAACATAACCGCATTTGACGAATTCATTGCCGCCAGTATGCGCGCCATTGAGCACCCTGATTTCGATTTGCCGTATGATGACGCTTTTGCGGTGGTGGAAGGTTTTTTGGTTCAAGCCGAACGCGCGCGCGCCGCCGGAGATACGGCGCAAGCCACAGACTATGCGGAGCGCGCGCGCGCATTCCGCGAAAATTACATGGCCGCGCGCAGCAACCTTGATCATCGCCTGCGCACCGGCTTGCCGGACTTGAATCTTATCCGCGCCCAGGCGGAACGCCGTCTGAAAGAAAGCCGCCCATGATGCGCCGCCTTATCCCAATCTGCTTTTTGGCTTGCGTCCTGCTCAACCTCCCAGGCTGCCGGAAGCCCGAAAACGCGGCGCAAAAATCTTTTCTGGCCATGGGCACAATCGGCACGCTGCTGGTAACGCCAGAGCAAGCCGGGAACATCGAAGCAATGACGGCGCTGACCACCAACCGAATTCGGGAACTGGAGCAAATTTTCAGCATCTTCAATCCACACAGCGAACTTTCCCGTTTGAACGCGCAAGCCGGATCTGAGTTTGCGCCGCTAACACCGGAATTACGCGGTTTGCTCGAAAAGGCATGCGCATACGGCGCAGACAGCGCCGGCGCCTTTGATGTTACCATCGCCCCGCTCATGGAACTCTGGGGGTTCCGCTCGAAAACCACGCCGGTTGCCGAACCGACGCCGGAGGCATTGCAAAACTGCCTCAATCAAACCGGTTATCAGCATATCCTGTTTACAGAGAACGGCGTCTTAATTGAACATACGGGTCTTAAAATTGATTTGGGCGGTCTGGCCAAAGGCTATGCCGTGGATGAGTGTTATGAAAAATTGCAGGCAACCGGCTTGAAGCATGCGCTGATTAATCTTGGCGGCAATATGCGCGCGCTGGGCGCTGGACCGGGCGGCAGATCCTGGCAAGTCGCCGTTCGCCATCCTTTTCAACGCAATCGTGTGCTCGGCGTCCTGACGCTCGCACCCGGCCGCGCCCTGGCAACCTCGGGCAATTATGAGCGATTTATCAACCTGAACGGCAAACATTACGCCCATATCCTTGATCCACGCACCGGCCGACCAGTGCAGGGCATGGCGGCCGTTACGGTCGCAGCGCCCAATGCAATGGAAGCCGATGCTCTCTCTACAACACTTTTTGTGCTGGGCTGCGAGGCCGGCGCCGCTTTCTTGCGGCAAAAACCGGATTGCGCAGCTCTGTTTGTGCCCGACCGTCAACCGCTCGAGATTATGATCACACCCACCCTTGCCAAAATATGGACACCAACGCCGGAACAAAAACAGCGCATCACTATACTTGAATAATGCCGGGTTGGGCTCAATCAAAACGGATATAAGATAGCGCCTGGCGCAGCCGTTTCCCGCGCAAATGCAAATGTTCCGGTTGACTAAGGCGCGCGCCGCCAACGCGTTTCTTTAAAATCCGCGTCGCTGTCAAAGGGCCGATGCCGGGAACACGCAGCAGCGCCGCCCGGTCGGCCTGATTAACCTGCACAGGATAGAATTCCGGATGTTGTTCCGCCCAGCAGGTTTTCGGATCCTTGTCGAGCGACAGACCGGACTGTTTGTCGAAAATTATATCCTCGGCTTTAAACCCATATCTGCGAATCAAAAAATCAGTCTGATAGAGCCGATGCTCACGCAAAAGCCGGTTTTCCGGAAGCAGGCCGGCGCTGCTTTCGCCCGGAATATCGCGCGCGCCAAGGCCGGCTTGATAAGCTGAAAAATAAACACGATGCAAATGCAACCGTTCGTAAAGCCCGAACATGTAACGCACAATTTCCGCATCAGTCTCATTGGAGGCGCCCACGACAAATTGTGTTGTTGTGCGCACACGCGCATACGGCGCGCCTTTTGTCGTCAGACCCGCCACAAGTTTGAGCGGGCGGATAATGTCTTCCACAAACAACTTGCGCTGCGAAAGCCGGCGGCAATGCTTTTCGCCCGGTGTTTCGATGTTGATTGAAACCGCGCTGGCCAGCGAAACCGCTTCGCGCACGGCGGCATCGGAAGCTCCCGGTATGATTTTAAGATGAATATAACCGCGAAACCCGTGTTTGCGTCGTAAAATGGAGGCCACGGCGTTCAGCTTTTCCATGGTGGCATCCGGAGTTCCGATAACACCCGAGCTGAGAAAGATTCCGAAAATACTGCGCCGGGCCAGATATTCCATAAAAATCCGCGCAGTTTCATCAGCACCAAGTGTACAACGCCGGATATTGGTGTCGCTGCGCAACGGACAATACTTGCAGTCGTTGGCGCAGGCATTTGAGAGCAGCGTTTTAAGCAGAACGGAATAACCGCCATTCGGCAGGGTAACGGGATAAAGCCATTTGCCGTCCGCGCTTCTTTTCCGGCGATCTTGCTCGTTCGTTCCGCAGGCGCAGGCCAGATCATAACAAGAATCGGCGGAAAGAATCTTCAACTTGTCAATCGTGTCCATGAACGCCTTCGATTTTGCTTTGAAGCGGCGTGTTGTCCGGCTGCGCGGCCTTGCTCCGCCGCCACCAAACCAAGGCTTCTTCTGTCCGCCCCAAGGCATGCAAAACATCGCCCAAATGTTCCATAATCACCGGATCCGGCCCGGCAAAGTAATAAGCGGCTTCAATTTGGTCGTAGGCTTCCGCATAACGGCGCTGCCGGTAAAGAATCCAGCCGAGCGTATCCAGAAAAGCGCCGTTCTCCGGCTCAAGATCCAGGGCATGCCGGATATAGAACATGGCCTGCTCCAGGCATATCCCCTTTTCAGCCCACATATAGGCCAGATAATTCAAGGCATCAGCATTCTCTGGGTTCAGCGCAATTGCGCGTTCAAACAAACTGACGGCCTGCTCAAACCGGCCGGTGCGTTCACAGGCAATGCCGAAGTTGAAATAAAACATGGAATCAAAAACCGGTTCAGGATCAACGTTGCGCGCCAGTTTCTGCATTCGCTCAAACGCGCCACAAGCAATATCATAAAGGCCGTCGCGGTTATGCAGGAGCCCAAAATAATACCAAACCTCGAAATTTTCCGGAAACATGAACGCGGCCTCGCCAATCATGTTGAGCGCGCAATCGGTCTCGCCCCGCACCAGATGCAGGAGAGCCAGCCGGATATACGGCTCCTCCTGATCCGGGGCAAGCTCGCCGGCCTTTTCATAAAGCAGTTCCGCGAGATCATAGCGTCCGTTCGCCTGGGCCACCGCCCCAAAATCAAGAAAATACTTCTGATTCCAGGCCATGTCGGCGTCGTTTTTCAGCAGATCATGCAAATACGCAAAAGTCCGCAAAGCCTCCTGCGGACGGCAATCGGACAACTGAAGCTGGATCAGGCGGCTGGCCAGCTGCCTGTCATCCGGAAAGCGTTTTAAGCCTTCCTGAAGCGTCTGCCGGGCTTGTTCCGGATCACTGGACATGTAATGGAGCGCCAGCTTATGATAAGGTTGCGCATCCATCGGGCCAAGCTCAATCGCCACGCGTAAACTGGCAATGGCATTGGCGGTCTCGCCAAGCTCTTCGTATAACTCAACGAGCGAAAAACGCAATTGCGCATCATGCGGCGCCTGTTCCACCAGTTGTTTGACAAGCTCCAGCGCCTTGTCTTTCCGATCAAGCGCAATGTAGCACATGGCCAGTTTTTTCGGCAACTGCGGGTTGCCGGGATAACGCGCTGCCAGATCCTGAAAACAAAGCCGGGCTTTCTCGAATTGCCTGGTCAGCAGATATAAATCACCCAAACGCTCTTCATATGCCAAACTGTTTTCATCAGACGGCAGTTCAGCAGACTGTTCGTAGTAATCAATGGCGCGCGCAACCGCCTCGTTGTCCTGCCCACCCAACCCCTGTTTTAAAAAAATATCGCCCAGCAAGCGCAGAATGGAAATTTTGTCGGCAACATGCTTAAGCGCATCCTGCAGATCGGCAACGGCAGATTTTTCATTACCGGCCTGCAGATGCAACTGCGCCAGACGCAGATAGCTTCCGGAATTCTCCGGATCAATGACGATCGCGCGCCGAACGGTTTTGAGCGCCTGCTCCGGATTGTTCAATGCCTGATAAACCTGAGCCTGGTAAAGACACATTGCCACGGAACGCGGGTTTTGACGGCAGGCTTCCTCGAGCAATGCCAGCGCTTTATCAGAAACACCCTGCCTGATATACAACATGGCGGCGCGCACGAAGAGCAGCTCATAAGCAGGTTTGAGCGCAATAGCCCGGAGATAAGCTTCAATGGCGGCATCCGGCGCAGAGTTTTCCTGCATCAGCCCCATACTGAAAACCGACAAAGCCTCCGCCAGCTTGCTGCTCTCCGCGCACAAGGCCGCCCTGCCGGCATCATCCGCCACGGATTCGGCGCCGCGTGTAACCGGACTTCGACAGGCGGTCAAAGCCAAACAAACAATTATGCCAAGGAATAATTGAACCGGCGTCTGCGCTCTGGCCAACGCCTGTTTTTTATTTATTGATGTTTTTATGGCGATTGGCCTTCAGACGCTTGCTGCGTTTGTGTTTGGCCATTTTTTTGCGGCGCCATTTTTTTAACGAGCCCATAATCCCTCCTATTTGCGGAAAAACAATTTACGCGATGATTTTATTAAGCGGTATCTCAATGATGCCTTCCGCGCCGGCGGCTTTCAGACGGGGCATGATTTCCCGCACAACTCTTTCCTCAACCACAGATTCGATTGCCACCCAGCCCGCCGCACTCAAATGATTGACCGTCGGCGCATGCAGCGCCGGAAGCTCCCTGATAATTTTCCGCAATTGTTGCTTGCGCGCGTTCATTTTCAGCAATACACGCGTTTCGGCGGCCAAAGCGCCTTGCAGGAGCATGGAAATTTGTTCAATTTTAGCGCGTTTCCAGGCGGACTTCCATGCCGTTTTGTTGGCTATCAGCCGCGTGGTTGATTCAAGCACGGTTTCAACAATCCGCAAATTATTGGCGCGCAAGGATGAGCCGGTCTCCGTAAGCTCCACAATCGCATCCACAAGATCCGGCGCCTTGACTTCTGTCGCGCCCCAAGAAAACTCAACTTCCGCATTTACGCCGTGGCGTTTGAGAAAACGGCGCGTCATTCCAACCGCCTCGGTGGCGATACGCTTGCCCTGCAAATCGGCCACACTCCGAATCGGCGACGCTTCCGGCACCGCCAGAACCCAACGCACCCGGCGCAACCCTTGTTTGGCATAAACCAAATCAGCAACTTCACGCACATCGGAATCGTTTTCCATGATCCAGTCATAACCAGTGATGCCGGCGTCCAGAAGACCATGCTCAACATAACGGCTGATTTCCTGGGCCCGGATCAGGCGCACATTAATTTCAGGATCGTCAATCCCCGGAACATAAGAACGCGCGCCCGCCGCGATCGTAAATCCCGCTTTCTTCATAAGCAAAAAGGTGGCTTCCTGCAAACTGCCTTTGGGCAGGCCTAAAATCAACTTTTTCATCAGTCTATCCTTTTGGGACAAATAAAATCCTCGTATGCGCTGTTTCCTCTGTTAACAAGATGGCCGGTATTATATAGCCATCCGGCAGGATGGCAATCACGAATTGCTTGCGCCCCGGCTGCATTCAAAACCATGAATCCGTGAACTTTCCAATTGACCCGGCAGCTTACAAATTGTCCAGAACCATCTGCAACGCTTCCGGATAAAGGGCATGTTCCTCTTTTTGAATGCGGGCATGCAGAGTTTCCGGCGTATCATCCGGCAGAACAGACACTGTCCGCTGGCTGATGATCGGGCCAGTATCCATGCCGGCATCCACATAATGCACCGTGCAACCGGTAACTTTAACGCCGCCAGTCAGAGCCTGTTTCCAGGCGCCCAAGCCCGGAAAAGCCGGCAGAAGCGAAGGATGAATATTAATTATCCGATGCGGATAGGCTTCCAACAAACGCTGCTTGACAATCAGCATGAATCCGGCCAGGACAACCAATTCCGCGCCATAACGATGCATAATCTCCAACGCCTTCGACTCCGCCACACCGTCCAGTTTGGTCTTATATGGCGCCGGATCCACATATTCGGCGGGAATCCCACGCCGCCGCGCGCGTTCCAAAATAAAAGCGGAAGCCACATCGGCAATCACGCAAACAATGCGCGCCTGCAAGCGCCCGGCATCAATGGCTTCGGCCAAAGCCTCGAAATTACTGCCGTTGCCGGAACCAAGCACGGCTATGGATATGGGAATATTACGCATACTGCATCATCTGCTTAATGGTTGGCGGCTTGCCTCCGCCTGCGCCTGCCGACGCGCGCATGAAGGCGCGCGCCGGAAATTCGGCCTACCAATATTGGCGGGCAAGGTTGTAATAAGATGCAGCCGTCTGCATGTATTTCTTGTAGTAATAATTGGCTGCGCTGTAATTGCCGGAAGATGCGTATGAGTAATAAGACGCATAAGCCAGGTAATAATACTCGTAAGCCCGGTGATAGTAATAATACGCATACGCCGCCCGATAATTGCCAGCGTAATAGTATCCATAATAATAAGCCTTGGCCAGGTAATAGTGATAATATTTCATGGCATAGCAGTAGCCGATATTATTTTGGTTATAATAATAATGGTAATAATAATAAGCATGCGCCAAACAATAATTAAGCCAATAATGGGCATTTGAATTATTGTTGGTGTATTTATAATAGTAATAGCCGGAGTAACCGTAGTAATAATAATAGTAGGCCAGATAAATCCGCGCGCCGGTGGCATTATACTGGTTCAAATAGGCCTGGGCCGTATTGTAGTTGGAAACAAAATACTGGTAATACGGATTGACCGGCGAAGAAGAGTTAAGCTTGAGCGTATGAGTCCACGTGTGCCCGTCACCGCGCTTGACCCAATTGTAACTGTTGACGCTTTGCCCATTGGCCGGCCATGGATCGTTAAGATAAACCGAATTGCCGGAAGTACCGCGAACAACCACAATATGCCCGCCGCCACTGTCCCAACCCCAACGAATAATCACCGGCCGCGAATTGGCCATTTCCGAATCAAGAGCGCTTAAGGTCATGGCGTAGGCCAGACCTGTGGCGCTGATATTGCCAAAATGTGCCAGGATCAGATCGCACCCTTTTCTCGTGGAATCCGAACCATACAGATAATTTGGCACATTCTGTCCGCCAACCGCCCAAGCCGCTATCGTGGTTTGCGAATATGTTTTGCCATAGAATTTAAGCGCCATCTGAGAACTGGCGTTCCAGCACCATTGATCTTTCTCTTGTTTATAATACGGCACGTCCAGAACTGCCCCAAAACTGACGCCTGCCATAGTCAGCGCAGCTAAAACAAGCGTATTGATCAAACAATGACGAAGCTTCATTGTGTTTTTCCTCTTTGTTGGCTTTGATTATTTTAACTTGGATTCGTTAAGCGTATCCCGAACAACCGCTTGCAGACCGGTAATGACATCGGCGGCATTCCCCAGCACGGCATAGTCCGCGCCGGCCGCCTTGCCGGACTGAGCCTGAGCGACGGTCAAAGGGGTAAGATTGACGGCATCCTTCTCCGGAACGGTGAATAAATACTGCCTGGCCTGATAGACAACCACCAACACCGGATTGCAATCCGGCATAGTCTTCCAGCGTTGGCCCATCAATCCAAGCTCCCTGGCCAGTCCGGCATATCCCAAAGACACCGCCTGCCATTGGCCGTCAAGCCGATCCACCACCAGCACAGCCTTGATTTGCCCGGCAACGAGCACCGGAAAATACCATAGGGTCGTCGGCGAAAGCATGGAAGCAACCGGTTCCCCCGCCTTGTATGTCGCAAGCGCAGCAGGCGTGATCTGATGCAGCAGATAAGGCGCGCCAAGCGTGGCGGCGCCCAAGTCATCAGTGCCGGCAAAACCATACCCCTCCATCTCCGGCAGCGGAATTTTGACTAAAAACTCCGGCAACCCCGATTCAGCCGCCTGCAATACCTCCGCCGGAGGATTCGGAGCAGCCATTAAAACCGATGCGCCCAAAAGCAAACATGCTGCCGCCAAAAACGCCCCTGCCAAACCTGATTTTCTCATGATTATTCCCCCCCCGCTGCATACCAAAGACCGGCCATGCAAGCAAATGAATGTTTTAAATGGATGCTCAAACCAAATCACCAATCCTGTTTAATAATCTATCACAGCATCTTGAAAAATCAAGTTTATTCAAAAGTTTGGGTTCATTGTTTCCTTGATTCCCGACTGCATTACCCGTATATTTATGCATGGAGCGTGTCCTTTCTGGTTCCGGATGTACCGGTGTGTTTGTTCATCAGAAGGATACGCTCTTTTCCTTAAATACACAACTTTCGGTTATACCTCGAACGTCTTCGTCGCTGCGTTCATGGAAGATGACCGGAAGGTGATCTTTTTAATCGGCATCTTGTCCTTGAGCAGCTCGTAGAAGAGCTCGCAAAGGTTCTCGCAGGTCGAGACCTTCTTGGTCACGACGATCCGGTATTCCGGATATGACCAAGCCAGCGGGTGGTCTATCTTCTTGAGAGGAACACAATTTTTGGGGTCGTTGTTGATACCTTCCTTTTTGTATACGGCAATCACCGCTTCCAGAAGCGGGTCGCCTTCCTGGAACAATGTCGCATGGTGGAAATGGTCACACACTTCCCATGCTTTCTTGAATCCATCCTTGCATGCGTGCGCAAAACCCGTCACCGGGTCCACGGTGTCTTCAAGTTCAATGCAGAGAAGACCTGAGTGCCCGTGAAGGTGCTTTGCCTCTCTCGGCCATTTCATAAACCTATGTGCGTACTGGAAATCGAGGTTTACTATTGATGTGTACTTGTTGTCTGACATGACAATCTCCTTTTTTAGTTATTGGTTGAACGGACGAATGATACTGGCCAAATCGTTAAATCAACAACGGTTTCTCCTTTTTTGCTGCATCCACACCTCCTTTCGTTGTGCCAACGGCAGGGCCGTGGGTTCGGCGCGCTAGCGACGATGCCCACCAGCCTCTTGTTAGCCATCCATTATTTCATGGTGCCATTCAGATACCGCCGGCGAGTATCCTCTGGAAATTTTTCAATCGCGTATCTCAACATGGTGCGAGGCGTTGTTGGCGCATCTCATTTTTTGAATAAATCTGAATGTGTGCCCATCCGCTCAAAGATAAGAAATTTATTCTCGATTTTATAGATCAACAACCAGTCTGACTCAATATGACAATCGCGACGACCGATATAGTTGCCAACAAGACGGTGATCGCGATGAATAGGGTCTATAGGTTGGCCGGCAAGCAAGGTTCGGACAATAATCTTAAATTTTTCCAGATTCTTGCCGCGCCGTTTGGCAAGTTTAAGATCCTTCTCAAATTGACGGGTATAGACCGGGGTATACATCAAATTCCCAGCTTTTTAAACATATCGTCTGCATTTTTACAGACGATTAAATCACGACCGGTATCTGTGGCGTCAAATGTCCGTTTGGTTGTTGATGTGGGGAGGGCCAAGTTAAAAGGAAGACCATTGCGCAGTTCAACCTGCTTATAGAATATCGTTATAGCCTGAGTTGCATTCAGCCCAAGACGACGAAAGACGTTTTCGGCATAATCCTTCAATCCGGGTTGAATCCTTGCCCGAACAGTAGCTGTTTTGCTCATACCATCTCCTTTTTTCTTTCACCGTAGCACAATCGGGCTACACATGCAACATCTTTTTTATCTTTTGTTGCCGTTGCCATCATTGACCATTATGGAGTGCCGCACGAGTGCATACGCAATACAGGACAGCGATACACAGAGAGTCCCGTGCAAATCAGCATCGCTCCCATCATAACGACGGTGGGAGAGATTGTCGTCGTTACCGCGCAAGCTTGGCCGATCATACGCTTTCCCATGATGAGCAAGATCACCCCCATGATGTTTTGGGCCGCGACACAGACAATGCGTTCGAGCTTACTCATGACATTTTCGCCTTAATTCGTTTCTCATCCAACGTCGAGGGTGAAGTTCGGCGCGTTAGCGACGTATCTTCCACCCTCTTGTTCTGCTTCTCTCGTCCCGCACCAAGCCAACCAGATCATCCGTTGACATGTTTGTGCGAATGGATGGGACATCGAGCGGCGAGACTTTGCTCTTGAGTGGCTGGAGCGTAAACGTCCGGCCATCTTTCCGTCTGATCATCACGCTTCCGCTGGATTCTGCTCTATCGAGCACCGCAGAGAGCTTTTGTCTGGCCTCTGAATAGGTGTAGACTTGCATGTTATACCTCCAATAGATGAATACCGATATTCTGCGCAGCCCGCATAAGCTTACGGTCTAACGTCAATAGGGGGGCAGCATGGCGAAATGCGCAATCAAGGAAGTATGCATCGTATGCATACATGCTTTCTCGATTCGCCATCGACAGCGCATTATCCATATCCACCTTCACGTACCGAATGGGTACAGAATTAAAAACTCGCAATCCCTCCTGAGCATCGTCGAGGGTCAGGCGGTGCTGTTTCATCATGGCGGAAAACGCATTGCCCACCTCCCACGGAATCGCTCCAGGCCCGATAAGCGTGTGGCCCGAGGTCATTTTGATAATACGGTCTCGCTCCGGTTCACCCACTATGACGGCAAGCAACGCCGATGTATCAATGACAATCTCCATACGACAACCCTCTTATACAACCAACTATGCGGACAATTGTACAATATTCAGGCCACGCGTCAACCACCATTTCCCATCTTTCAGCAGAACGACCCGCATGAGCCTTGAGCGGTAGCGAATAGGCTCCGTTCGCTGTTCGGCTCCGTTTAAAGCGAAGAATTATATGTTAATTCCACAAGTCTCTTATCAACCACATCGTAAACAACAGTAAAAAACCGAGAACCGCCGCCCCAGCATTTCACGAACATTCGCACCTTAGGATTGTCTGGTAATTTTAAAATCTCCTTGGGATCACTATCCGATTTGTGAAATGCATTGCCCACAATCAACTTCTTGCCATTTTTTATTACGCCTTCATATCGCATATAATAGTCCGATAACGGAAACGGAATTTTTTCGGGGATCTTTTCCATATGACCTTGCATACGCTTATCCGGTTTCGCGAAGAGATCGTTGACTGAATGTTCCACGGCTAACACGTCTGATTCCTCTATCGTCCATTGAGAAGTGTTGTTTGTGTCAGCAGGAATTATTACATGGCCCGCGCTTGATACATTCTGTGGCGGTGGTGAAATCTCGTTCTGTTGGGGCCGCGGCGAACACCCGCATATGATTAAAATCATTCCGATTATGCAAAGCGTTTTCATAAATTTCATGCCGAACGATGGAACTCACCTTCGTTTTGGCCGTTGCGGCCAAAACGTAAGGTGAAGTGATTGGTTCGGCAATCTTTAATCTCAGGCTATCAATGCTTCGACTTCAGCCGGAATCTTGCTCAAGACTACCTCTTTCAAATCAATCTTCCGGCTGGCATTGTCAATATCAATTCCGACCAAGTTGCCCTCGGCATCGTAATCCAGCACAATGCCTTCGGAAATTTCCCGGCTTTCGACGCTTGGCTTGGCGGATAGATCTATGTAAAGGGAATCCGTGTCTCGATAATAATTCAGTTTCATTTCTTAAACCTCCTGTCCGGAAATGCGTTGTGTATCGTTTTCTTATCTTCCAGCGTTATCACGCGGAGAATGCGTCCTTCAAGCTCATCAACCATACCCCAGAAGCGGAAACGGTTGTGTTCCTGCGGTTCCATTTTCAACGGGTTTTCAATGACCCGAATGCACCATTCTTTCTTGAGATACGAACGTTTCCGCAAAACCTCGTTCTCGAAATAGTCCGTAAACCCGTATTCATTCATGAGAGCATGATACATCATGAACGTCGTTGAGGAAAAGGATTATTTATTCTTTGCCGGCGTTACGGCTGACTCATAATCGTTAAATCGCAGAACAATCCAAAGATAGACCAGCATCGTAAAAATTGCTGCTAATGTCCCGCCCATCCCGAGAATACGTTTCAGTGTTATACCCATATCGAGTGAGAGACGCCCGGTCGCAATAAATGCGTCGGCCATGGTGCTCAAGGGGAACAGACTCACGAGAAGGCTCAACGCACGGAATGTCATTTTTTGTGTATGGCTCAGACGCGGGCTAACCCATCGCAGCAGTCCCACAAGGGGGAAAACTATTGAAGAGAGGATGAAAGATGCAAAGGTGGAGCTTGCCGACCATACAGGTGAATGAATCACACGCCATGCCATTTTTGACATAACGGAAATGTTCCCTGAAAATGTCTCCGGTCACAATCCACAACAACGGTTTGGAGCACTGCCAGATCAGCCAGGCCAGTACAGCAGCAAGGACCCCAGCGCTGATCCAGAACGGAAGTCTGAATGGTGCTTTCATTTTTCTGTGACGAAC
>CAZMFH010000033.1:0-16413 GCA_964565485.1 uncultured Verrucomicrobiota bacterium
CTATTCCGGGCTTATCCGGCACGCCAGCAAGTGTGATTTTCACTTCATCCTCATCGGATGCAACCCCACGCACAACAATATCTTCCATACTTTTAACCTCTTCCTTCACAATGGTTCCCGGCGTCTTCACAAAACTGGAAAGCACCTCCAGTTCCACTCCATACTTTTTGGCAAACTCAACCGAACGCGACATCAAAACCTTGGCGCCCGTACTGGCCAACTCAAGCATCTCATCATAGGCAATTTCGTCAAGCTTGACGGCGCCCTTCACCACGCGAGGATCGGCCGAATAAACGCCCTCCACATCCGTAAAGATTTGACAACGATCAGCTTTCAGCGCGGCCGCAAGCGCCACGGCGGTGGTATCAGACCCTCCACGCCCAAGCGTGGCAATATCCTTGGTTTTCGTCAAGCCTTGAAATCCGGCCACAATAACGATTTCACCCTGACGCAAATGTCGGCGGATCCGACCAGGATCTATTTCCATGATTTTCGCCTTGCGATGCGTTGCGTCCGTATAAATACCGGCCTGCGGTCCGGTCAACGAAACAGCTTTGGCGCCCTTGTGATGCAAAGCCATTGCCAGCAATGCCACCGACGTCTGCTCGCCGGTGGACATGAGCATATCCATTTCCCGGTCGCTGGGCAAAGGATTAATTGCATGCGCAAGCGCAATCAAATCATCGGTCGTATCGCCCATGGCGCTCACCACCACCACAACCTGACAACCACGCCGGCTGGTTTCGATGATCCGATCGGCCACTCTGCTGATGCACTTGGCATCGGACACCGAACTACCGCCGTATTTCTGCACGATCAAAGCCATAAAATCCCCCTTTTTGCGGACACTCGCAGCAAATCAACAGTTACTCAAAATCCTCGATACGCAAACATACCGTCTGTGCGCCCACGACAGGCAGGCGATTAAGCTCAAGCATCGCATCGCGAATGGCCTTGCCCGTGCCACGATGAATAATCATCACAACAGGCACATGCCGCCCGACAGAATTTTCTTTCTGCAACACGGACGCAATGCTTACGCCATAATGTCCAAGCACACCAGCCACCTGTCCAAAAACCCCCGGCTTATCCAGCATAGTCAACCGCAAATAATAGCGGTCTTCAATTGCGTCGCCGGTCATGACCGTTCCTTGCTTGTTATAGGCGGCAAATCCAGGCGCCCGCCGCGTTGAACGGCAAACCAAATTCCGCGCGGCATCCACAATATCGCCCATCACCGCGCTGGCAGTCGGATCACAGCCGGCGCCCTTGCCATAATACAAAACGGGGCCAACCTCCTCGCCCTCAATCAGCACCGCGTTAAAAACACCGCTGACGGAAGCCATGATATGACTAAGCGGAACAAGCGCAGGATGCACACGCACAACAAGACCATCAGCGTTATCCTTGATAACCGCCAGCATTTTGATCCGATACCCCAACTCCTGGGCATAGCGGATATCGAGGGCGTCAATCCCGCGAATCCCCGCGACCGGAACACAATCCATCGGGACATTAAAACCATAAGCCAGCGAAGCGAGAATAACCGCCTTATGCGCCGTATCAACTCCGTCAATATCCAAGGCGGGATCGGCCTCAGCATAACCGTGCTTCTGTGCCTCCTTGAGCGCCGCCGCAAACGACAAGCGCTGCTGTTCCATGCGCGTTAAAATATAATTGCAAGTCCCGTTGAGAATCCCGTACATGCTTTTGATATGATTAGAGACCATGCCTTCGCGCAAGGAACGAATAACCGGTATGCCGCCGCCGACACTGGCCTCGAAAAACAAATCTGTATTGCGCTCTTCCGCCAAACCGAAGATTTCAGAACCATGCTCCGCCAACAAAGCCTTGTTGGCCGTAACCACCGGTTTGCCCAGCCGTAGCGCGGCGCTAATCATCTGCCGCGCCGACACGGTGCCGCCAATCAATTCCACAACAATATCAACAGCCGGATCACACACAACAGCTTCTGCATCCCGGATCAAAACACCCTCCGGAAGCACAACCCCACGATCACGTTCAAGATCAAGGTCGGCAATGCGTTTTAATTCTAGGCTCAAACCGGTCCGCTGTTCAATTAAAACGCGGTTTTTCTGCAACGCCTTGACGACGCCGGCGCCGATTGTGCCAAACCCCAACAGTCCTATTCCGACACTTTTCATAAAATCAATTCTTTGCTGTCGTTAACCGTCCGAACAATCGAAAGGCTGCAAATTAGCAAATCATTCGCTCCTTGCAAGCGAAAAGAACACCGGAAAATTTGGCGGTGTTGCCGAAGCTTCCGGAGCAGCGCCTCAAAACTTTCCGCAAAAATTCACCCAAAACTCGCTTTGCCTTTGCCGACACCTTTATTTCGCTTGCCGGCAAATGATGCAAATAGTATATTCATCCGCAAACAACAAGCTTATGGAAGTTATCATTCAACCCAACGCATCTACCGCCGCGCTTTTGACGGCCAGACTGATGGCAGCTGAGCTGCGCCGGACGCCGCGCATGACGCTCGGCCTGGCAACCGGCGGCACAATGGAACAGGTTTACGCAATTCTGGCCAGGATGTGCCACGATGACAGCCTGGATTTTTCCCGGTGCCAGACATTTAACCTCGACGAATATGTCGGCATACCGCCCGATCACCCCAACTCATATCGCCGCTACATGGAAGAGCATCTCTTTTCCAAAGTCAACATTGACCGACAGCAAACGCATTTGCCAAACGGCGCAGCCCCCGATCTGGATGCGGAATGCAGGCGCTACGAACAGGCAATGCAGGCAGCCGGCGGCATTGACTTCCAATTGCTTGGCATCGGCCATGACGGACATATCGGCTTTAACGAACCGATTTCGGCATTGCGCTCGCGCACGAGGGTCAAGGCGCTGGCGCCGGCAACCGTCCAGGCAAACAGCCGTTATTTTGCTGATCCGGCGCTCATGCCGCGGCGCGCCATCACCATGGGGGTCGGCACAATTCTCGACAGCCGGCGCTGCGTTTTGCTGGCCACAGGCGCAACCAAAGCTGAAATTATCGCGCGCGCCGTCGAAGGACCGATCACCGCCATGGTAACCGCTTCCGCATTGCAACTACATCCGCGCTGCACCTTCATTGTTGACGAATCCGCCGCCAGGCTCCTGCAGGGACAGGAATACTATCGCTGGATCTTTGCCAACGAACCGGAATGGCAGGAATTTCAAGCCTGAATTGCTTTGATTCCGTCTTGCCTTCTAACGGGGAATGCATATACTATGGTTTTTTTCGGAATATTCCGCAAGCACATAAAAGAGTCTCGCAACACAAGGAGCATCAATCATGATCAACAAAATCCCGACCCAGGAATTCAAACGCCGCATCCAGGAAGCCCAGCGTCTGATGAAAACCCGCGGATTGGACGGACTTCTGGCGCACAGTGATGAAGCCGAATTCGCCTCGGTTCGTTATTTTTCGGATTACTGGCCGATTTTTGAAAGCGCCGGCGTATTCATTCCGCTGCGTGGCGAACCGACGCTCCTGATCGGACCGGAAAGCGAAACATTTGCCCGCGATCATAGCGCGCTCAAAAACATCAAGAAAATTCTCTACTATCGCGAATCAGCTGAACCGGATTATCCAAGCATAGCCCTCGATAAATTCGAGGATGTCTTCGCCAAGGCCAATGGCGGCAAAGGCGTCAAACAGCTCGGTATTGCCGGCTATACCGCCATGTCCGTCAGCGTTTACGAAGCCATCTGCAAGGCTTTGCCGCGCGCCAAGATTGTCAAAGCCGATGATCTCGTCTATCAGATGCGCATGATCAAAAGCAAGCCCGAAATTGCCCTCCTGCGTTCGGCCTTCAAGGTTTCCGAATTGGCGCTGGACGCCGTGCTTGCCCGGATCAAGCCCGGCATGACCGAACTACAGGTGGTCGGCATCGCGCAGGAAGCCTTTTACAAAAACGGCGCGGAATATGAAGCACACCCAACCTATGTTCTGGCCGGGGTCAACAGTTCACATGCCATTGGGCGGCCGGGGCATCGGGTCATAAAAAAAGGCGATCTGGTGCAATTGAATATCGGCGCGCGTGTAGGCGGTTATTCACCCAGCATCGGCGTTCCAGTCTGCATGGGCAAAATGCCGTCCAAAATGCGCGACCTGGTTTCCTTTGGACTGGAAGCGCATATTAAAACAATGGAATGGATGAAAGCCGGCGTTGCGGCGGGCGAAGTGGCGCGCAATTTCTTTAAGTATGTCCAGCAACGCGGTTACGGCAAAAACCTGCTCTACGGACCATGCCACGGGCTGGGCATGATTGAAGTCGAACGGCCATGGATGGAAACCACATCAACTTATCCGTTGCAGGAAAACATGACCTTTCAGGTTGACACATTCCTGTATTGCAAGCAATACGGTTTGCGCTGGGAATCAGGCGCGCGGATCACCAAGCAGGGCGTCGAGGAATTTTCCTCACGCTTTCGTAAAATCATTGAGGTTAAATAAACCAAATGCCGCACATCAGAAAGGCCCAACCCATGCAACCACGCGTAGTTTTCGGGTTCGACATGGAAACCGATATCGGCAGTTGGACCCCTTATTACGAAGGCCTCAAATACGGCACACCGCGCATCCTCGATATTCTTGACCGGCATGCCATAACAGCCACGTTCTTTTTCACGGGCGATGCCGCGCGCGCCCAGCCGCGCACGGTCAAACTCGTTGATCAAGCCAACCATGAAATCGGATGCCATACGCTCTATCACGAAACTATCGGCGATGAGCTTTTCCCGATTCCGGGGCTAAAGCCAATGTTGCCTGAAGAATGTCGGCATCGCATTGAAGTGGCCAATGCCTGGGTGCGCCAAACACTCGGCAAAAAAATCGTTTCCTTCCGCGCTCCGCGCTTATGGGGCAGCACCGGCATGATTAATGCGCTTGAAGCCCTCGGATTCGCCGCCGATGCCTCCTACCCGCTTTATTTTTACAAAGAACGTCTGGCGCCATATCACCCAAGCAGCCAGGACTGGACCAAGCCCGGACGCATGAAAATCGTCGAAATCCCCAATTTCGCCGACATGACCATTAAAAGCCGCGATCCTTACGGACGCGACCGCGATCAATGGCCGCTCTTTCGCACAGTGGGCGCCAAGGCGCTGATCAAACACATTGATAACATGCTCGGTTTTTATCAACAACGGCAAATCCCGCCGGTTTTGTGCTTTTATCTGCACCCTTGGGAATTTCATAAAATGCCGCAAGGTTTGATTCATTTCGGCGAGGGCGCCGTGCGTCCTGATCCTTTCATTGTCAAGAACTGCGGAGAAAAGGCCGTGCGCGAGTTGGACCGGTTAATAACGCTTTTAAAGAAACGCAATGCCGCCTTTCTGACCGCGCGCGATCTGGCGCGGCAATTCCGAACCAAATAAAAAAATCGCCATTATTGCCAAAAACAACGATTAAAAACAGCCCGCTAACGCCGTATCCAAGCTCCAGCGGTCATCATTAATAAAAAGAAAGAGCACCAATGCAAACAAGCACCATGATGCGTTCCCTCACTGCCGCAATCATCAGCGTCGCGCTACTTGCGCCAACACTTGCGCAAAGCCCTAATTATCTCAGCATCGGCGGGCGTTACCATAATGAAAACTCTGTCTTTACCGACCTGCCTTACGGCAACGGCGATCTCTCATACGTTTTAGCCTATACCCTGGCCGAGCAACACATGGGCTTGCAGTTTGGGGTCGGCTTCGCGCCAGATGTATCCGGCCTGCGTGATGCGCCCAATACGAATCAAACCGATTACATTATAACCCCCCAGGCGCATTTGATCCTGCGCGACGGATGCCTGCGCGGCGGAGCTGGCATACTTGCCTCCTATTTGCGCGACAACCAAAAGGAAGGCGAATGGATTGCGCCTTTCTATCAACTTCAACTTGGCATCAACCTGCCGCTCCTCCAGCGCTTATCCATAGACGCCAGTGTTTATTACACATTTGAAAAATGGGAAAACGCAGCCAAATTCCGGCCCAAAGACCTGGAATACGGTCTTTGGCTGAACTATAATTTCTGATGTTTTAGTCAGGCAGTTACGGAACCATGAATGATCCTGTCATTGAAATCGGCGCAGATGGCATTAACGCCGCCAAGGTCATGGCCGAAATTCGCGCCGTTGTTGACGCCAAAACCGCCGCAGGCGTTTATCGCGACGCGCGCATTGCCCGCGCCGAACGCGGCAACCTGGTCAATCTGAAAGATGACGAAGCCTTTCTGCGCTACTACCTCGAATGCCTGCGCAATGCGGTGCTGGTGGATATCAACGATTTTCCCATTCGCGAACGGCGGCGTTTGGGCGCTGGCCTGCTGGTAATCATCAAAAAAACGCTTTGGAAACTTTTAAAGTTCTATACGTATCGGCTCTGGTCACAGCAAAATCAGGCTAACAGTCTTTTAATCGCAGCCGTGGAGGGGCTTGAGGAAAAAACACGCCTGCGCTTGCGCGACCTTGAAAGCCGCATCGCGGCGCTGGAAAAGGAAAAATGCCCACCGCCAAACGCATAGCCTTTGTTTGCCCGCGCTTTGCTGAAAAACAAACTGTCGGCGGAGCGGAAACGCTTTTACGCGCCATGGCCGAACGCGCACAGGCAATCGGTCATGAAGTGTTTTTTTTGACCACCTGCGCGCGCAATCATTTCACCTGGCAAAACGAACTTGAACCGGGCGCACGCAAGATCGGGCCACTCAAAGTGATTTTTTTTCCTGTTGATGAACGCCCGGACCTTGCCGGTTTTTTGCGCATTCAGGATATTATCAGCCGCAAAGGGCATTATGACGCCAACGCAGAAAAAATCTGGCTGAAAAACAGCGTCAACAGTTCCGCTTTATGCGCTTATCTTGCTCAAAAACAACACGAACTCGACGCCATCATTATCGGACCATATCTTTTTGGACTCACTTTTTGCGCCAGCCGCATCAATCCATCCAAAACACTGCTTGTGCCATGCCTGCATGATGAAGGCTTTGCTTATACGCGCGCATTTTGCGGCATGTTCAGATCCGTGGCGGGAATCATGTTCAACGCGGCGGCGGAATGCGAGTTTGCGCGTAATTTGTATGGGTTGCCGGAAGAAAAATGCACGGTAGTCGGAATGGGACTTGATCCTTTTGAGGCTGATCCCGACATTTTCGCGCGTAAACACGGACTGAGCCAACCTTATGTTTTTTATGCCGGGCGGCGCGAAGACGGCAAAGGCACCCCGCTTCTGCTCGATTATATGGCGCTCTTTCTGAAACGCACAGCCCAAGACGTAAAACTGGCGCTGGCCGGATCGGGGACAATCCACCCTCCCGACGATCTCCGCGCGCGCATTCTGGACACAGGATTTCTGACCGAAACGGAAAAACGCGAAGCCATGGCCGGGGCAACGGTTTTTTGCCACCCCTCGGTCAACGAAAGCTTTGGCATCGTCATCCTTGAATCATGGCTGGCGCGCACCCCCGTTTTGGTGCATGCGCGCTGCACGGTCAACCGGCGGCATTGCGAGAACAGTAATGGCGGGTTATGGTTTTTAAATTATCCTGAATTTGAACAGGCATTGCTGACCATTCTGCAGCAGAAACAGCTGCGCGATACCATGGGCAAAGCCGGACGCGCTTATGTTATGCGCGAATATGCCTGGCCGGCGATTGAACAAAAACTGCAGAACGCCCTGCGTAATTTTCTGCCCAACCACGCCCCATGAAACCGCAAGCCATCCATCAGTTCGTGGCCGGCTTCGCATCCGGCGACGCCATCAGCAATGTGGCGCTTAACATTCGCGCGTTCCTTCGCCGTTCCGGAATCGCTGCGGAAATTTACTGCGAGCCGGAACATATTGCGCCGGCAATGGCGCGGGAAGCCGGCAATGTCCTCCAGGCCGCTTCGCAAATAATGCCGGATGACATTGTGCTCTTGCATCTTTCCATCGGCTCAAAGGTTAACGATTGTTTTGCCGCGCTCAACTGCCGCAAAGCCATATTCTACCACAACATGACCCCTGCCGCTTATTTCAAAGGCATTCACGAGGAACTGCGCCACAATCTAGAATGGGGCCGCGTACAAGCGCAAAACCTGGCCGGCAAGGCGCAAGTCAATTTGGCCGCCAGCCAGTTTAATGCCCGCGAACTGACCGACATGGGTTACCCGCAAGCACAAGCGCTGCCGCTGCCGCTGGACTTTGCCTCAATCCGTGAGCGCGCCGACCGACGCTTGCTCAAAACCCTGCAAGACGGAAAAACAAATATTCTCTTCGTGGGGCGTTGCGCGCCCAACAAACACATCGAAGATCTTTTACGCGCATTTTATTTTTTTCAAAATTTTGTTGAGCCAGACTCGCGCCTTATCCATGCGGGCTCCTACACCGGGCTTGAACGCTACCAGGCCATTTTAGCGGCGCGGGCGCGTAATCTGGGCTTGAATGATGTTGTCTTTGCAGGCTCCCTCAGCAACGCCGAACTGACTGCCTGTTACAAAAGCGCGCATCTTTTCCTGTGCATGAGCGAACATGAAGGTTTTTGCATTCCGCTTCTGGAAAGCATGGCCAATGATGTGCCGGTCGTGGCATTTGCGGCGGCAGCCGTGCCGGAAACCATGTCCGGCGCCGGAATTCTCGTCCACACCAAACAATGGGATCTCATTGCCGAGCTAATCGGCCGACTTACCGGCGACGCAGAATTGCGCGAATCGGTTTTACGCCGCCAACGCCAGCGGCTGGCGTGTTATCTGGAAAGAGACCTGTGCCGGGAATTACTGGAACGCCTGAAACCGCTGATCATGAAACCGGCTTAGTCATCCGCTTTCAGGGCCAAAGCAAATCCTGCGGACGAAACCAGGCAACATACAAATACAGCAAAAGCGCCCCAAACACCGCCAAGACAATAAAAACACGGAACCCCAGGCGCTGCCGCAGACATGTCTGCGCCGCCCCATCGGCAACAGACACGCCATGCAAAGTGTCCGCTTGCGCAAGCTGCGCCTGCCGCCGCGCGCCGCGCAAAACCGTACTTGCGCCGACCGGCAACGGCTCCAATGTCAAAGGCCGGCCCTTGAGAACTTGCTCAAGATCATCCAATGTTTCGTGCCAATTGCGATAACGCAAAGCCTTGTCTTTGGCCATCATTTTTTCAAGCAACCACGCCAAATCAGAAGCAAGATCCGGATTACAATCAAGCGGATCGGCAATATAATCGGTTACATTACGCACCATGGCGGTGATGCCGGATGTATCCGCAAATGGCGGACCGCCGGTTAGCATGTGATAAAGCGCCGCGCCCAGCGCATAAATATCGGCGCGGCAATCAATTTCATGCTCGCCGCGCGCCTGCTCAGGCGCGCAATAGTGCGGAGTGCCGATCATAATATGCGTCAAGGTGATGCTGGCATCGGTGGGCGTAATGATTTTGGCCAACCCCAGATCGGCCACCTTGACCGTGCCGTCGCCGTCAATCAACAGATTATCCGGCTTGATATCGCGATGGACAAGGCCGGCCTGCGCCCAGGCATATTCCAGCGCCACAGCTACGGATTCGGCAATCAAAAGCGCGCTCGTTTGATCCAAACGCCCCTTGCGCGCAAGCCGGCGCCCGACAGTCTCGCCATCAACATACTCCATCACAAAATAACACAAGCCAGCCTGTTCGCCGGCATCATAAATCTGCACGATATTGGTATGCTTGATCGCAGCAGCCGCGCGGGCCTCCTGACGGAAACGCAGCAAATAGGATTGATTGCCCGCCAAATGCGGAGGCAGAACCTTGACTGCCACGCGCCGATTGAGCGAAAGCTGGCGCGCCAGGTAAACCGTCCCCATGCCGCCTTCGCCCAAAGTGCCGATAATTTCAAAGCCGGGAATGGCTGGTTTCGTCATGGCTCAAAACATCATCCCAAAAGGCCATCATTCGACAGTAACCGATTTGGCCAGATTACGCGGCTGATCAATCGGACAACCGCGCAACTTGGCCACATGATAGGCCAGCAATTGCTCGGCAATCACAACCGGAATTGGCGCGATAAAATCACGACAGCGCGGCACACGGATAATCGCGTTACAGAATTGATCCACAGTGTGGTCATCCTCGCTGGCAATCGCAATTACCGGCGCGCCGCGCGCCCGACATTCCTGCATATTGCTGATCGTCTTGCTCTTGCCGGGCACATCAGGCGCCGCGACAACAACCGGAACATTTTTATCAAGCAGGGCAATCGGGCCATGCTTTAGTTCGGCGGCATGATAACCTTCGGCATGAATATAAGAAATCTCCTTCAACTTCAAAGCGCCTTCCAGCGCCGCCGGATACATATAGCCGCGGCCGAGATAAAACATGTGCTCCGCTCCCGCAAATTGTTCGGCAATTTCCCTGATAGCCGGCTCCTGTTCAAGCGTTTGTTGCGCCAACTCCGGCGCGCGCATAATCTCGCGCACGAGTTCGCGTCCGGCGCTTCCGGAAATCCGGCGCGCGCGGCCAAAAGCCACGGCGAGCATGGCCAGCACAAGCACCTGGCAAGTAAAAGCCTTCGTCGAGGCAACCCCGATTTCCGGGCCGGCATGCAGGTAAACCCCACGCCCAGCCTCGCGCGCAATAGTCGAACCAACCACATTGCAAACTCCAAGCACGGCAGCGCCCTTGCGCATGGCTTCACGCACGGCCTCGATCGTATCGGCGGTCTCACCCGATTGACTGATTGCCAGCAGAAGCGTATCGCGCTCGATAATGGGATTGCGGTAACGAAATTCAGCAGCCTGCTCAATATCGGCCGGCAAGCCGGCCAAATCCTCAAAAAAGTATTTGCCCACCATGCCGGCATAATAGGATGTGCCGCAGGCCGCAATGCTGATCCGGTTAATCCGAATCATTTCCGCCGGACTCATGTGTACGCCGCTGAGCTTCGTTGAACCGTCTTTTTCAAGGATTCTCCCGCGCATAGCATTGGCCAAAGCCAGCGGCTGTTCATGGATCTCCTTGAGCATGAAATGTTCAAAACCGGCCTTCTCAATCTGGCCAAGACTCCAGTCCACATGCGTCATTTCGCGGGTTACGGGAATGTTTTTGAGCGACGAAACCTCAAGATGTTCGGCCGTAACGGTGGCAACATCCTCATCGTTCAAAAAAACCACCTGCTTGGTGTAACTGACAATGGCGCTGATATCCGAGGCCACGATCATTTCTCCGTCTCCCACGCCGATTGCGATTGGGCTGCCCTTGCGCGCCGCAACGATCATATCCGGATGCCGGACACTGACAACAGCCAGCCCATAGGTGCCGTCCACACGCTCCAATGCGGCAGCCACAGCACGATGCAAATCGCCTTCGTAACATTCTTCGATCAAATGCGCCAAAACTTCCGTATCGGTTTCGCTGGAAAACTCGTAACCCCTTCCAACCAGACGCTCCTTTAAATCGGCGTAATTTTCGATAATGCCGTTATGCGCCACAGCAAACTCGCCGTTGCGGCTAAAATGCGGATGCGCATTGATCTCGGTTGGCGCGCCATGCGTGGCCCAGCGGGTATGACCAATGCCAAGCGTATAATCCAACGCGGCATGATCAGGCACCTGCCTTTCAATCATCTCCGCCAGGCCGGCGATTTTGCCGACCGCCCGCACCCGCACAAGCGCATTGCGCGAACGCGAATATAAAACCACACCAGCCGAATCGTAACCACGATATTCCAAACGCTGTAATCCGGAAAGAATCACTCCGGTCGCATTGCGCTTGCCGACATAACCTACTATTCCACACACGTTTTGGTTCTCCAATGATATTTACTTTAGCAGACAGTAGTCAGCAGTCAGAATTAAACAAGCAAAGCAAAGAGTTTGCAATCAATCTTTTGCGTTTATGCTGAATACTGACCTGAATTCTGAGTTCTTTCAAAACGTGAGTTTTGAAATTGGCTCATCTGTTCATCATCTCTGTGGTGCATTCTTATCGTTGCACTCAAAAAACATTTGCCAACCAAATCCTTCTTCATGTAGCCGCCGCCGTGAGACAGTGGCTCTCCGTTCCCGGAATATGCAGGCCGTGACCGGCGCGGCTACTTGAAGCACGTTCAGCATCAGAATCACTCCACGCTTTTTCGTCCTTTGCTCCCAACTTTTGCATTGCTAATTTCAACTTTCTTCCTCTTCCGCTCGGACGTTCTTCCCGGCGCTCCTTGCGCAGAATTTTATTGGTAACGGCTTAAACCGGCAGGTTAAAAAATTTCCGGCGCTCAATCAACTGCAACCGGTCGCGTCCGGCGGAAACCATTTGAACCGGCACACCCAGCAACTGCTCGATTTTGCAAATATATTTTTGAGCCGCGCCCGGCAGCTCGGAAAACTTACGCGCAGCGGAGGTCGGCGCGCGCCAGCCCGGCAACCATTCGTAATGCGGCACAGCAGCGGCAACATCGGCCGGATTAACCGGCCATTCCGCACACAGCCGGCCGCGGCAACGATAGGCGGTGCAAACGGCAATGCGTTCAAAATCATCCAAAACGTCAAGCTTGGTCAGCGCCAGTCCGTCGAGACTGTTCAGCCGTACTGCCCGGCGCAATTGCACAATATCCAACCAGCCGCAACGGCGCGGCCGTTGTGTAGTGGCGCCATACTCGCCGCCGATTCGGCGCAAGTTTTCGCCAACATCATCTTTCAATTCCGTCGGAAACGGCCCCTCGCCGACCCGTGTGGCATAAGCCTTGCATACGCCGAGAATATGTTCTATCGCATGCGGACCAACCCCCGATCCGACACAAACCCCGCCGGCAATCGTATTGGAACTGGTTACATAAGGATAAGTGCCCGCCCCCACATCAAGCATGGTTCCCTGCGCGCCTTCGTAGAGAATGCGTCTGCCGCGACGCGCAGCCTCTGCCAGCAACAAACCGGTGTCGGCAATGATCTCCAGAAAAGGACGCGCCAAAGCCAGCGTCTCAAGAACGTTTTTTTCAAGATTACAAACCTCGCGCGCCAGCCGGCGCGGCAGCATGGCGCGTTTGTGTTCCAGACAAACCTTTAATTGAGCGCGAAAATTTTGCGCATCAAGCAAATCGCCCATCCGCAATCCCAACCTCGCCGCGCGATCGGCATAAGCCGGACCAATACCGCGCAGGGTTGTGCCGATTTTGAGCTTACCGCGGCGCGCTTCGCCGGCCTGATCCATGGCGATATGGCACGGTAAAATCAAGTGCGCCTCGTTGCTGATCCGCAAACGCCGCTTAAACCCGGACGGCTTCAAACCGATGACGCGAAGTTCGTCGGTCAGCTTTTTCAAGTTGACCACCACGCCACCGCCAATCACATTCAGAACACGCGGACGCAAAATTCCCGACGGCAAAACATGAAAAACATACTTTTGTCCCTGATGATATACCGTATGCCCGGCATTATCGCCGCCCTGAAAACGAGCCACAATATCAGCCTTGCCGGCCAAGGCATCCACAATCTTGCCTTTGCCTTCATCCCCCCATTGCGCTCCCACAACCACAAGTGACGCCATATACACCTCCCTGATATTCAATTACGCTCGCCCTTGCGCCGCCGGGCCAACCAAAGACGCCATCAAAGCGCACGCCCGACGCCGACATTTAGCCCATAAAACAACCGCATCGCCCAACAGAAATTCTCGGCCGGCAAGGCTTACGCGCGCCGGCGCGCCGCGCGGCGCAAAACCTTTAGAACGTCGGCAACCTGCTCCACCGCCGTGCCGATGTAATTGGCCGGCTCAAGGCAATCATCCAGCTCGGCAACAGTCATAATGGCGGCTACTTGTTTGTTTTGCAACAAAATATCACGCAAACATCCGCCCTCCTCAAAAACCGCGCGCGCTGCCTGGCGCAAAACTTCATGCGCCTCCTGGCGGCCCATGCCGCGTTCGACAAGCGCCAGCATCAAACGCTCGCTCATAATAAGTCCGCCGGTCAAATCCAAATTACGCCGCACAGCTTCCTTCCGAATCGTCAAACCGCGCAAAATCGCATGCAATTCCCGCAGGAGATAGTCGGTCAAAATAAAAGCTTCCGGAAAAATAATACGCTCGGCAGCGGAATTGGTCAAATCGCGTTCATGTTCTAACGGAATATTTTCGAGCGCCGGCGCAACCTGCGCGCGCACAATGCGGGCAATCGAACAAACCCGCTCGCTCTTGTGCGGATTACGTTTCTGCGGCATGGTCGAAGAACCGACCTGTTTGCCGGCAAACGGCTCCCAAACCTCGCCGATTTCGGTGCGCTGCAAATTGCGGATTTCGCGGGCAATTTTTTCGCCTGTCGCCGCCACCAGCGCCAACACAAAAACAACCTCCGCATGCCGGTCGCGTTGCACAACCTGATTGGATACCATCACCGGCTGTAAGCCCAATTCCTGCATAACCAGCCGCTGTAATACACGCGCCTGTCGCCCGAAACTCGCCTGCGTTCCCACGGCGCCGGTCATCTTGCCGACACTGATGCGCTTGCGAACACCGGCAAGGCGCTCAAGATGGCGCTGCGCCTCACAGGCATAAATCGCAAATTTCAAGCCATAAGTTGTCGGCACTGCGTGCTGTCCATGCGTACGCCCGACACAGGCCAGCCGTTGCGCGCGTGTCGCCAGACCGATCAATGTTTTTAGCAAAGCCCGCAGATCGGCAACGATTATATCGAGAGCAGAATTCAACTGCACGGCCAGCGCCGTATCTTCGATATCGTAAGAGGTGGCGCCAAGATGCACGTATTTTCCCGCCTTGCCTGCGCAGACCTCGGTTAAAGCCTTGACCATGGCCATCAGATCGTGGTGAATCTCCGCCTCAATCGCCTTGACGCGCGCAAGCTTAACCCGCCCCGAAGCGGCGCAACGCGCGATTTCCAAAGCAGCCGGCGCCGGAATATGTCCCAGCTGCGCATGCGCCTTTGCCAGCGCTGCCTCAACCATCAGCCAATTGCGCAACTTGGCTTCCTCGGTAAAGATGGCACGCATAGGTTCGGAATAATAACGAAATTCAATCGGATGAACACTCATTTAAGCCTCGTTCACAATATCAGGGTTAACCTAGCTCAGACCACATTCAAACCGGCACAACAACTTATTCTTGAACATACCCTTGCTTGCGCAAGTTTCGCATAATGCGCTCTGCCACCGGCTCATCCACCGGCACGAACTCTTGACCGGTGATTGTTTCGTAGGACTGAATATACCGCCGGGCCGCTTCCACGCGCACATCATCAGGAATGGTCGGCGGAACGCCCTCGCCACGGAATCCGCGCGCCGCAAACCACTCGCGCACATATTCCTTGTCGAGCTTGCGCTGATCAGCGCCGCGCGCGAAACAATTCGCGTATGTATCGGCAAACCAGTAACGCGAAGAATCCGGCGTATGAATCTCATCGCTGACCATAAGCCGCCCATCACGCAAACCCAACTCATATTTGGTATCAACAAGCATCAATCCGCGCTGCAAGGCAAAACGCCCGCCAAACTCAAAGAGGCGGAAACAAATATCCGCCGCGGCATCAAAAAGCTCCGCAGCAATCAAACCTTCCGCAATCGCCTCCTGACGCGAAACAGGCCGGTCATGAGCTTCCAGCTTGGTTGTCGGCGTCAGAATTGGATGTTCCAGTTTTTGATCCTTGCGCAGACCTTCCGGCAAAGGATTACCGCAATAATTGCGCACCCCGCGCTCATAATTAAACCAAAGCGAGGTTTTGGTAACACCTGTGGCATAGCCGCGAACGATCAATTCGATCGGCAATTGCGCGCATTCAGCCACAACCATAACATTGGGGTCGGGCACATCAAGCACATGATTGGGCACAACGGCGCGTGTCTGTTCAAACCAAAAAGCCGCCATCTGATTAAGAACCTGCCCCTTGAACGGAATGGCGCCCAGCACACAGTCAAAAGCCGAGATGCGATCCGTTGCAATCAAAATCCGCCGTCCCGGCTGTTTATAACTATCGCGCACCTTGCCGGATTCCTTAACGCCCAGTCCCTTAAAATTCGTGCTGAACAGTGTCCGCGAAAGTTCCTTCCTGATCATCGCTTCGGAAAGCATATTCCTCCTTCCACTCAAAACATATTGGCGCAACACAAGTCAATTAGGCAAACATGCTAACCAAAGCCGGATGTTCCGTCAACAACAACCCGCTTTTACCGGCATTACTCAAAAAATCTCTGCCGTCAATTTGCCCTGCGCGCTAAACCCGGGCAAGAAGCTGCCGCGCAATATCGCGCAAGCAACCGGTTGACTCAGGAGCCACAAGGGCGCTGGTTGCCTCATAACCACCCTCGTTGAAATCGTCAGGCGGCAAAATATAACCGGTTACACCATCGGCATATCCGGCAATGACAACCGGATCTGACCGGCCATCTTTCAATCCGCAAGCCAGCGTGGAAACCAATTCGCCCGGCAGGTTGACCATCCGGATATCGCCCAAACGCAAAACACTGACC
>CAZMFH010000034.1:0-14865 GCA_964565485.1 uncultured Verrucomicrobiota bacterium
TCCGGATGGTAGTGGTTGCTCGGGCGCTTTTTCCGTTGCGCGCCTTGATGCGCATGGAGTGGCTGGTTTAATGCGCCTCAGCGGGCATAATATTCGTCATCCGCTGCTGGCGGGAACTCTGCCGCAGCTTGCCGGCGGAGGAGCTTTGTTCGAGTTGCCGGCGCTGTTGCTGGCTCTGCCGCTTGAAACGGTGCGGGATCTGGCGGCCAATGCCGCGCAAGCATGGGCGCCGGCGACGGCAATATTCGGTTCGGGGTTGATTGATCAGGCATCCAATAGCCTGCTGGCAGCATTATTTACGGGTGAATATGGTGGACGCTTTGGGCGCGATTTTTTTCGCGTCAAGGTGCCGGCGTTAACCGTCTTTTGTCGGGCGCGCAGTCAGGAAACATTGCAATCTGTCATGGCGCTGCAATTGGATAATCTTAATGCGCGCTATCGGCTGGGGTTGATTGTTGATCCGCTGCCTTTAAAGCTTGGCGCACAGGAAATCTGGACGCTTGAAACCACAAACAACAGCTTTTTGGCCGGCCTGCGCGCCGAGGATCGTCCGGCTTATGCACAGGTTGGCGGTGATTTGGCTGTCGCGAGCCATGCCGGCAGTTTGATCGGATTGCTGCAGCGTTTGCCGGGTTCAGGTTCGGTTTTGTCTGATGGCGTTGCGCATCATTGGCGCGCCATTACGGAACAACCCGGGCTTGCCGGAGTTTTTCTGGCCGATCTGGAGCAGGGCGCGGATGCGGTTGGATTGATTTTAAGTTTTTGGGGATTATGGCAGCGCGATGCCGCCAGACCGGATGTGCCGGAAAGTATTCGTTTCGCCCGTGTGGCGTTGAATCATTTGCGTGCCTTGCGTTTTTGCGCGGTTGAAATGTTTGCTGATGGGGATGAGGCCGTTATCAAGTTGCGGGTTGGTCCGGATGCCGCCCGTCTGTGATATGTATTGCCCTGATTTATTAACTGATGGAAATGATCTCTTGAATAAAATTATCGCCATTGTTTATGCCTTGCTGAAACGCGCCGGGGTTTGTTATTGGACTGCCGGTTTCTTTTGCTTTGGGCAAAGTCTCTTTGCGCTGGGCATTATATTTTACGCACGCGAAATAATCGGATTGGCGCCGGCCACGGTTGGCTGGTTGATTGCCATGTATTCTGCGGCTTTGGTGGTGATGTGTCTGTTTGGTTGTCCGCTCTTTGAGCGTTTTGCCCCGCTCAAGGTGGCGCTGAGCGTGGCGCTTTTATTTGTTTTTCTGACGGCGCTGATCATGATTGTGCGCAATCCTGTTTTGATTTTTGGGTTGGTTTGTCTGTATGGCGCAGGGTTGGGTGTGTTTTGGCCGACGCTTTCCGGATGGCTTTCGCAGGGTATTGAGGGGCGCGTGCTGGGGCGCACTATTTCCGTCTTCAATCTTTCCTGGGCGGTGGGCGGCGTACTCGGGCCTTTGGTTTGTGGATGGCTGACCGATCGTTCGCTGTTTCTGCCGCTGGCGGTGGCGATTTTCTTCTTTATGCTTGCGGCTCTTTTCCTGTTTGGCGCCATGCGTTATCTGCCGGATGTCTTGACGCCGCGCGCCGCCGTGCTTGCGCCGCAAGGCAGCGCCGCCAACGGGGCGCTCCCACAGGGCGGAACACCGTTGCGTTATTCCGGCTGGCTTGGCGGATCCATCACATTCATGTGCGGGTCGGCTGTTTGGAGTGTTTTCCCGATGGCCGGAAGGGAGAAGTTGGCGATTACCGGAAGCATGATTGGTTTCCTTTTGCTTTTACGCGCGCTGAGCAATGCGGCCGGATTTGCCTTTTTAAGTCGGACTGCTTTCTGGCATTTTCGCGTCTGGCCCATGCTTTCCGGACAGATTTTGGCGTTGCTTGTTTTTGTAGGATTGTTGTTTGTGCGCTCAGGTTGGGCGTTCGGCGTTTTGTTTTTCCTTTTCGGTGTCAGCACCGCTGTTGCCTATGCCAACAGCCAGTTTTTAGGGGTTGCCGGAAGTTCAAACCGCGCCCGGCGCATGGCTTTGCACGATGCCGCAATCTGGAGCGGCATGATTGTCGGCTCGGTCCTGTTCGGCTGGGTTTATCAGTATTTCAGCATGCGGTCTGTTTATGGTATTTGCGTCGGATTGATGTTGTTGACTCTTGGTCTGCAAACGTTTATGGCGCGGCGCATACGGGCGCTTTAATTTGCTTGCCGGAAAAAATGTTTTGCGCATAATAAAACGGAACAGCTTATGAAAAAAATCGTGAATTTAAAAGGACGCAGCTTGCTGAAATTGGCCGATTTATCGGAAGCGGAATTGGTCTATTTGCTTGATCTGGCTGATCGGCTGAAATTAAAGAAACGCAGCGGCAAGCGCGGCGCGCTGTTGGATCGCAGAAATATTGCCTTGCTCTTTGAAAAGGCTTCAACGCGCACGCGTTCCGCGTTTACCGTGGCGGCTGTGGATGAGGGCGGGAGCGTTGAATTTCTCGGACAGCATGATATCCACTTCGGCAAAAAGGAGTCCATCAAGGATACCGCGCGTGCGCTTGGCCGCATGTTTGACGGCATACAATTCCGCGGCTTTAAGCAGGAAACTGTCGAATTGCTGGCGCGTTATGCCGGCGTACCGGTCTGGAATGGCTTGACCGACAGCGAACATCCCACTCAGGCTTTGGCCGATTTAATGACCATTCGCGAGCATTTTCAAACCTTAAAGGGGATCAAGGTTGTCTATGTCGGCGACGGTCGCAACAATGTCTGTCTTTCCTTGATGCTCGGATGCGCCATGACTGGCGCTCATTTTGTGGATTGTACGCCCATGGAGCTTGCGCCTGCCTCCGATTTTCTGACGCAAGCGCGCGCGGTGGCGCGCCGTAATGGCGCAGAGATCGAGGTGATTGCCGATCCCGCCGCAGCTGTCGCCGGGGCGCAGGTTGTTTATACTGATGTCTGGGTTTCGATGGGCGAGGAACAGCAGTTTGCGGCGCGCTTGCGCATGCTGAAGCCCTATCAGGTGAATATGGAGCTGATGCGGCGCACCGGCAATCTGGAGCGAAATGGCGTCATTTTTCTGCATTGTCTTCCGGCTTTGCACAATCACGAAACAGAGCTGACCAGGGATTTGGGCGCCATGGAGGTTAGCGATGATGTTTTTGAAGCGCCGTTTTCAAAAGTATTCGAACAGGCGGAAAACAGGTTGCATACCATCAAATCCCTGATGGTGGCTACCCTGGCTGGAGGCGATGATCAGCATGACTGAACAACAAAAATCACTTTCCGCCATGAGTTGGGCGGAATTGCAACAACTGCCGCCGCGCGAAAAGGCGCTCTGTTTTAACGCCAATGAGCGTCTTTATCACGTTCTGATGGCGCAACAATTCAATCGCGCGATGCTCGATGCGTTTGGGATCGTTGCGACGCGCATCCGGCGGATAGCCAAACAAAAACAAGGCATGGATTTTCTGCGCGGTTTGCTGTCGCATCGAACGGCCATGCTTTATTTTACCCAGCCCAGCACACGCACTTTTTTGTCGTTTCATTCGGCCTGTCAGATATTGGGCATGAAGACCGTCGAGGTGCGCGACACCTCGACTTCGAGCGAGATGAAGGGCGAAACCCCCGAGGATTCCATTCGCACATTCAGTTCTTTTGCCGATGTGATCATTATGCGCAGCGCAACCGGCGGGTTGGCCGAGAAAATGGCCTGGCTGTTGGCGCATACGGAGCGCCCTGTGCCGATTATCAGCGCCGGCGCCGGCAAGGATCAGCATCCCACTCAGGCCTTGCTCGATATTTACACGCTCCAGCGTAGTTTTGAAAAACAGGGCGGGATTGACGGCAAAACCATTGTCTTTGTCGGCGATCTGGCGCGCGGACGGACGGTGCGCTCGCTGGCGGCGCTTCTGGCGCTTTATGGCGGGGTCAAGCAGTATTTTGTCGCGCCGCCGGCTTTGCAGATCAAGGACGATGTGCTGGCATTGCTGCGCGCCGCCGGCGTGGATTTTGAGGTCAGCCATGATCTGGAGGCGGTTGTCCCGCTGGCGGATGCCATCTATATGACGCGTATCCAGGATGAATGGGATGAGGCCGGAGACGAGAGCGGTAAAATTGACGTTTCACGCTATGCCTTTCGCGCGCAGGATCTTGCGCGGCTTAAATCGCATGCTGTAATCATGCATCCTCTGCCGCGACGCTTTGAGATTGAACTGGAAGTTGACAGTGATCCGCGCGCCGTTTACTGGCGCCAGGTGCGCAACGGCATGTGGATTCGTGTTGCTTTGTTGGCTTCTATCTTTGAGTGTGGCGATGCGATCAAATCTTTTCAATAGGTTTCCAGCAAATAAGCGCCGTTTTTGACGTCCGCGCGCCCGGCACGCTTGCGCCGGTATCGCCCCGGCGGGACGCCAACAGCTTTCCGAAAGGCGCGGTTAAAGTAAAATTCATTCGGCATGCCTATCTGTTGCGCGATCTCCTTGATCGAATAATCGCTGTAAACAAGCAGGTTTTTGGCGCGTGCCAAACGCTCGTTGAGCAGCAAGCTCTGAAATGAACTTCCGCAAAGCGATTTGACCAGATGGCTGGTGCGTGATGCGGAAAGCGCAAGGTTGTGCGCCAAATCGGCCAGGCTGATTTCCTCAGTTGCGTGGTATTTGATGAAGCGCATGACGGCCGCTTTGCGGGTGGCCGGTTTGACGGTTAGATTTATCAGATGATCTACTTCCGCAATCAAACCCCAGGCCAGCATTCGCAGGATATTGCTCAGGCTTTGCGCTTGTTGTTTGTTCCAGACTGGCAGGTTTTTAAGCGCGGTGGCGGTGTTTGATCCGCTGAGCTTGCGCGGATGCCGGACGGAGCGCCAGAAGCCGGCGAATAAAACACCTTGCAATATACCGTCATTGGTTTTGACCGGCACAACAATCTCTCGTAGGCCTTGTCGGCATTCGTGCGTGAATGGCGCGCCAGATGAAGCTGCGCATTGCACAACATTCGTTTTACAATGGCGCAGACAGTATTGACGGGGACTTTCGCGGCAAACAATGAAACGCCGGTGTGATTGTCTGACGGCGGGCAGAAGCGGGGCGCCGTTCAGATCAAAAAAAAGCCTGGCAATATCATAAAAGGTGATTTGCACTCGCAAAAGGTTTTCAGCGTCCGCAAGACTTTGCTCGCAGCGGCTGCTCAAAGCTTTGATGGGCATGGCGTCTCCTGTTTTTTTTGCAAAAAAACGTTGTAATTAGCATGATAGTGTAAAACTTTGACACGATCAAGCATTTCCAAAAAAATAGCGAAAGGTTATTTTATGCTCAGTTTCAAATTAATCGTCCAACAAGAAAGGGGCATATGATCGCCAGGTATGCTGTTACGCGCGGATGCACGTTTTGCGGAACTTGTATTTCGATCTGTCCGGTTCGGGCCATCGCGATGGATAAACAGGGCGCGCGGATTGATCCGGAAAAATGTCGCGGTTGCGGGGAGTGCGCCGAAAACTGCGCTTCGGAAGCCATTCAGAAAATTGGAAAGGAGGATTGTTGACATGTTGGAATATCGCGAGCGGAACGGGGATTTGCTGGAGTCGGAACGGGCATTGCGGACAGCCGGCGAATATGATGTGGTGGTTGTCGGCGGCGGCATCGCCGGGGTCGGGGCGGCGGTTGCGGCCGCGCGCGGCGGTTGCAAAACCATGCTGATTGAAGGCGAATCGGCGCTGGGCGGCTTGGCTACTTTGGGCTTGGTGAACATCCCGCTTGATTTTGTTTCGGGCATCGGCGCCGATATGTTTCGCGCGTTGCGCGAATGCGGGGGCTTGTGGCACAGGAACACCGATCCGGAAAAACACAAGCTTGTGCTGGATCGTATGGTTCAAAAGGAGGGCGTAACGCTTGCGCTGGTTACGGATGTGGTGGATGCGATCAGGCGCGGGGACCGGATCGTCGGCGTTGTAACGCAAAGCAAGGCGGGGCGGCATGCCATTCGCGCCGCGCGCGTGATTGATTGTTCCGGAGATGCGGATGCCGCCTTTTTTGCCGGTTGTGAATATATGCGCGGCCGACCCGGCGACGGGAAAGTGCAGGCGTGTTCGCTCGAGTTCCGGTTGGGCGGGGTCAACTGGGATGTTTATATGAATTCGAGGCTCAAGGCTGATGATCCGAAATGGATCGCCTTGATTGCCGCAAAGTCGAAAGAGGACTGGGCGGCGGTCGGCCAAATTGAAAACCATTTGAATTGGATTACGCATGTGCCCGGATGTCCGGAACATAAGGACATGGATGAGGTCAGCATTTGCTTTGCCCATTCCCGCAACTGCAATCCGCTTGATAACGCCGATCTGACGCGCATGTATCTCGAAGGCCGGGAACAGGCCGATTTGCTCTGGCGTTTTATCCGCGCTAATGTGCCCGGATTTGAGCAATGCTGGCTGCTTGATACCGGCGCGCTGTTGGGCATTCGCGAAAGCCGGCGTGTGCTTGGCGAATATGTTTTAACCGGCGCCGACATCGCGCGCTGGACGCATTTTGACGATGTGATCTGTATCAGCGGGCACGGTTATGACATTCATAATCCCGATTTGCCCGGCAATATCAAGTGGATTGAAATGGAAATCGAGGGGCAAACGCGCTATGTTATCTGCAATATGGGCGGCTTCGGGACAAGCTGGTTTCCGCCCGGCGGCAAGGATGCGCTTTGTGACGCCTATGGCCGCACGGGCGATGCGATGAGCTTTCCGACGCCGGCGTATTATGATATTCCTTACCGCTGCCTTGTGCCGGAAAAAATTGATAATTTGCTTGTGGCCGGACGTTGTCTTTCGGCTGATTTTGCCGCGCAGTCGGGGTGCCGTTTAATCATGGCTTGTCTGACGATGGGTGAGGCGGCCGGCACGGCGGCGGCGCTTTCGCTCAAGCACAAGCTTGCGCCGCGCAAGGTGGATCGAATTGAATTGCAAGGCGCATTGATCGCTAACGGCGTCAATCTCGGCCAGCAATTCCGGGTCATTCCCGGAGTCACGCAAACCGTTGCGCAAAGCGTTAATTTTAATGATCATCAAAAAACGGCGCATCTTGTCGGGGAATAAATACATGCTGGAGGGCATCGCAGATGAGCAACAATAAACCAATTGAATTCAAATTGCCGCCGATTGATATGGAACCGGATCTGGGCGTGAACGGAGAAAAATTTTCGGCGCAATACGGCGAAGTTCCCTTTGATCCGGTTGGCGCGGGATTTAACGACTGGGAGTTCGCCGGTTTTTTGCCCTATCGCAAAAGCATTGACGTGCCCTCGTCGCCAATCGGGATTGGATATGAGACGCTCGACCGGGATATGTATGATTTTGCCCGGACGCTTCCGGTCATGCGCAATTCCGGCGTGAAATGGGCGCGCGTGCAAACCGGCTGGAACAAACCCGAAAAAGTCAAGGGTGTTTACGACTTCAAGTGGCTTGACGAAATCGTGGATGGTTTGCTGGCGATCGGTATCCAGCCCTGGCTCAGCGTCAGCTACGGCAACGCGCTTTACACCGTCGTCAATGACAATCCGCGCAAGGGTTATGTGCCCTATGTTCCTTTGCATTACGGGGCGGAGGCTGTGCAGGGTTGGAAGAATTATGCGGCGGCGTTGGCCGAACATTATGCCGGGCGGGTAACGCATTGGGAGGTCTGGAATGAACCGAATGCCGGGTTCTGGGGCCGTGAAGCCAATCCGGCGGAATACGTGGAGCTGGTCAAAATCACGGCCGCAAGCATTCGCGCGCGTTTGCCGAACGCCAAAATAATCGGCGGCGCAATTTCCGGCGCCGGATGTTGCAACGGCTATATCAACGGTTTAGTCGCCAATGGAATCGCCGATTATATTGATGTTTTTTCCTATCACCCGTATGGCGCGATTCCGGAATTGTATATTGAAAACCGCCTGAAATACATCAAACGCGCTTTTGCCGGATGCGGCAAGCAAATCGAGTTTTGGCAGGGTGAATGCGGGCGCCCTTCGAGAAGCGACAGTGCCGGACGGGGTTGGAAATTGACCACCGCCAATCAGGCGCGTTATCTGACGCGCCGCATTCTGACCGACCTGCGCATTGGCTTTGATATGACGTCCTATTTCTTGGTGGCCGATTTGCGCAATTATGTGAGCGCTGGCGTGGTGTACCATGATCAGGGCGTGATTGATCTCGATGATTACAAACCCAAACCGGCCTTTTACGCCTTGCAGTCCATGGCCTGTTTGTTCGATGCTCAATCTGTTTATCAGGAAGGCGCCTGCATTGAAATCAATCCTGCGGACGCTTTCTTTTTAAACCGGTCCTTTGCAGAATATAATGCTGTTACGGCGGGATTCGCGCGTGGTGATATTCCCATCTATGCCTGGTATTTTCCGGAAAGCGTGGATATTGATTACGGCTTTCGGCGTGTGCGCATGGATGTTTGGGTGGATGCCGGGCTGCGTTTGGAAAATCCGGTTTTGATTGATCCGATTACGCGCAAAGTCTTTCGATACAAAAGGGACATTGCGGAAAACAGGATTCTTAACTCAAACTGTTCCGTGGGCGGTCAAATGTATCGCTTTCGCCCGCTGCCGATGCTGGATTATCCTTTGTTTCTTGCGGACAACCGGATTGTCGGATTGGCCGATTAGTTGGTTTGGCCGTTGGACAAATTTGTCATGCGCTTGGTCAAATCTGCCATTTACTTTTTTTGGCGTTCTGGCGTATAGTTCTCAAAAAGGATAGGGCTGTTGGGAAGAGGGTGTTACGTTTTAGGTTTTAAGGTCAGGAAGAGCGATTTTGATTCTGACACTGACCGCTTAACGCTAAACGTGCCTTCGGGCGGGGCGAGACAGGGAAGTCAACATTAGCAATGCAAGAGTTAAGCGCCGAAACAGGAGGGCATGCATGCAAAAAGCGTTTTTGGCCGGGATTTTGGCGGCGAGTTTGACAATGGGCACGATCTGTTGGGCTGATGATGTCCGGTTGCGCGGTTGGTGGAGGTTGGATGAAGGCGAGGGGGCTGTGGCGCGGGACAGTTCCGGCAACGGCCATGACGGCATTATCAGCGGGTGCAAGTGGGAATCCGGCAAGAACGGTCAGCCGGTTCTCCTGCATTTTCGAGGTGGACAGATCCGTATGCCCCCTTCGGTGGCTCAAAATGATCTTGACGCCGGTTCGCTTCTCTTTTGGTTTAAAGTTGATGCGGATTTTGCCGGGAAAAACAGCTGTTTGCTTTTAAGCTTGAATGACCGGCTTGAAGCAAGCGTGCATCCTTCTTCAGGCAATCTTAATATTGACTTCATTACTCAGGAAGACTGTTTGGTTCTCCGTGGCGGGCGTATGCATGAACCAGAGTGGCGGCATGTCGGCATTATCTGGAGTGGCAACAAATTCGAGCTTTGGGAGAACGGCAAATTAGCGATGGAACGCCTGGCGACGCCAAGTTGTCTTGTGCAGCGCGGTGGGTTGTTAATCGGTTCCGGGTTGATGAGGAAAAAATTTTTCGGGTTTATCTGTGATGTGCGTTTTTATGCGGCAGCGCTGCCGGAATCGGAAATAGCAGCGCTTTTCACTAAAGACCAAAGACGTTTTAATGCGCAAGACATCAAGGGGGCAACTGCGCGTAAAATTCCATTGGATGCCGCCAGCACCAATCTGTCTGCTCCATTTGTCAAAGGAACTTATTACGATCAGGCTCTGGCAGAATCCTTGACCCCTGTCCGGCCGGGCAAGCCGGATGTGGCGCCTTTCTGGAACTGGAACTCGCGGCAATTTATCTATGCGCCGGTCTTTGGCCCGCCGGCGGCGCCTGGAACAAAAAAACGCTTGGCGGGATATGGCGGGTTTCAGGAAATTTCCAATGCTGTCAATTACCGTTTGACCGCCATCGCCTCGAAAACCGGCGAAAAATTTGAGTTTGAGGCGGAAACTCCTCACACCGCGCTGACGCCAATTTGGGGGCAATTACCGGTGGACACGATCTACCTTGTGGCAGAAGCTTTTGATAAAACCGGTAAATCGCTGGGCACAGCCGGAGAACGGCGGTTTTATCGCGCAGCTGTTTTCAACGGCATCTATGGCAGAACCAATCTGGATTTTGAGGCAGCCGGTTTGCTGGCAACGGAATATTTATGTAATATGCCGTTTGTCCGCAAATGGCTGACGGAAAAAACTCCCGATTATGATGGATATGACAAATATTGTTATCTGTCAAAGATGATCGGAGCCATGATGCGCATAGTTCGGAAATATCATGAGATGTCAGCCGACAATCCGGGACGGCAAGCGGAACTTGTGCGGATGGGGCAAAACATGGCGGATTTTATGATTGACGCCAGCTTGAAAGCCGGTCCGCTGGCGGGTATGCCGCCCACCTATCATGGTGATAAAGGCGCGGCCAAAGGGCGTAACGACATTCTTTTTATTGTTGAGCCGGCCGGAGTGGCTGACGGGTATTTGAGTATTTATGAAATAACCAAGGATACAAAATACCTTGAGGCTGCCTTGCGAATTGCGGAAGTTTATTTGCGGGAGCAACTGCCGGATGGAACATGGCATGCGCATTATATGTTTACTGACGCCGGCGGACCAACGCCCAGCACAGCGCCATTATTCGTGCCGCTTGGCATTATGCAATTTTTAAAACGGATTGGCGATAAATATGACAAACCCGAAAAATATGCCGAAGTTATTGCGAAAAGCCGGAATTATCTGAAAAAAAATGTGCTGGAACCGTTCCATTTTGCGGGGCAATTCGATGACTCCGGCGGCGGCGCCGAATGGTATCGCAATATGGCCGCCGGCGCGGCGGCGCGCGCCGCTATGTGGTTGCTGGATGATTCTCAGCCCGGGAATTTGGCTTTAGCTGAAGATATCATGCGTTTTTGCGAAGATCAGTTCGTGATTTGGGAAAGACGGACGCCCGATGTCGGGCGGCCCGCTGAAGCATGGTTGACGCCTTGCGTAGTCGAGCAGTCGGCGGATTGTTTCTCGCCGGTAGCGGCCTCGGCCGGCGCGGCGGCGCGCGCGTTCATGAAACTTTATCAGACCACTGGCAAACCGATTTACAAGGCCAAAGCGCTTTCGCTGGCCAATTCGTTTTTACATGCTCAAGCGCCCAGCGGTTATACGCCAACTTTCTGGGTAAAGTATATAATTGAGCACGGCCGGCGCGGACTTGATTCCGGATTTTGGTTTAATTGTGGTGTGGCGGATGCGCAGTTTATGCTGGATTTTGCGGGAATGCTGCAGTCCGGAATTTTGGTCAATCATGACCCAGCCATTCCCATTGGATACTGATGATCGCGTGTTGGACGAGATAAGCTGGTGGAGAATGTTATGATCAAAAAACAAACTAAAAATTTTTATACTCAGGCGTGTTTGGAATCGTTAACGCCGATCAGGCCGGGGGTAGAAGGCTTGCATCCTTTCTGGAACTGGAATTCGCGGCGCTTTATTTATGCGCCGGTTTTTGGTCCGCCGGCGGAAACGCCTTATCCGCGGCGTATTGAGGGGTTTGGCGGATTCAGGAAAGTTCCGCGCGCGACGGCTTATCATTTCAAGGCTATGTCCGCTTCAACTGGCGCTACTTTTGCATTCCAGACAAGCATGCCGCATGTCTCGCTTGCGCCGATCTGGAAGAAATTACCGACGGATGTGATTTTTCTTGCCGCCCATGCGGTTGACAGCAAGGGGCATGCGCTGGGGCTTTCCGGATTCCGGCAATTTTACAAGGCGCCTGTTTTTAACGGACCCTACGGAATGGAACGAGCTGATTATAAACGGCATGGTTTGCGGATGCTGGAGTATTTGCATAACCTTGCGTTTGTCCGTAAATGGCGGACGCAAAAAAAACCGGATTATGAGGCATACGGGCTATATTGTTATCCATCCAAGATGATTGGCGCCATGATGCGTTTCGTTAATTTGTCTTACGGCATGGCGGGGGGAGATCGGAAACAACAGATTGGGCTTCTTGCGATGGGTCGGAATATGGCTGATTTTATGATGAACGCCAGTCTGAAGTCCGGTCCTTTGGCCGGCATGCCGCCGACATATCGCGGCGACAAGGCGTCGGCCAGGGGCAACAACGACAAACTGTTCATGCTGGAGCCGATCGGCGTGGCCGAAGGGTATTTGGCCATATATGCAATTACGCATGAACAAAAATATCTTGAGGCTGCCTTGCGCATCGCGGATGTGTATCGGCGGCAGCAGACGCCGGACGGCACCTGGTATGCCATGCACAAATTTGACAAAACCGGCGAACCATTATCCAGGGCGGTGCCTATATTTTGCCCATTAAGTATTATACGTTTTCTGACGCGTTTAATGCATGAGCACGGGCAATCCCGAAATGTCGCTGCCATCGAAAAAGCGACGCGCTATCTGGAAAAAAATGTGTTGGAGCCGTTTAATTTCTCCGGTCAGTTTGAGGATTCCGGATATGGCCGCGAGCGCTATCGCAACCTTGGCGCACCGCCGACTTTTGCATGTGTTTTATGGTTGTTGCAGGAGCATACTCCCGCAAAAGTGAAGCGCGCCGAAGAAATAATGCGCTTTGGCGAAGACCAGTTTGTGGTTTGGGAAAAGGCCGAACCTGCCATTGTAACGCCAAAACAAGACTGGCTGACGCCCTGCGTCATGGAGCAGTCCACCGATTGCTATATGCCGGTATCGGCTTCCGCAGGCATGGCCGCCAAAGCGTTTCTGAAATTATATCAGTTGACCGGCAAGCCGATTCATCGCGCCAAGGCGGTGTCGCTGGCCAATTCGTTTGTGCGGGCGCAGGCGCCGAACGGATTTATGCCGACATTTTGGACAACCGAAGATATTGAATGCGGGAAACGCGGTGTATTGGAAAAATTCTGGTTCAATTGCGGATTTTCTGATGCGTGTTTTTTGATTGATTTTGCTGCAGCGTTGCACAATATTGATTAGCCTGTCTTGTCCGGCTCGGAGCAGAAACATTGGTGCTTGTTGAGTTTTTGCGTCAAAGGTCGGCCCGGCATTCTGGCGTTGGAGATTCGCATGCCACGTCGGCCGTTCCCTTTTCTAACGCGGGCGCAAGCGCGTCCTTCCATGACGCCAAGCAAGGCTTGAATTATTGAATGCAATCAGTCTGAACTGTCAGCATCGTCAAAATCATTTGCTTTTCGCGCGGCGCGTGGAATCCGGGCGTGCGGCGGTATGCGGCAAATCAGTTCCGCGTTTGACGTAATGTGTATGCAGCAATTCGTGGGATTTGTGCCCAAGCGGTTTTTTCAGGAAAGACTCGTAAAGCTTGGTTATGGATGGGTTCTCATGGGATTGCCGCAAACCTTGAACGGCTTCATCGTCTTGATATAAGGCCTTCGAACGAAGCGCGCGGATGCGGTTATCGGTTGGGATCGGCTGGCCGCCGCCGGCAATGCATCCGCCCGGACAGCACATGATTTCAATGAAATGATAATCCGCTTTGCCGGCGCGAATTTTTTCGAGCAATTTCCTGGCATTGCCGAGCCCATGCGCGACGGCCACTTTCACTTTGCCAAGTGATCCGATTTCCAAGGCGGCTTCTTTGACACCGTCCAGGCCGCGGACCGGGGCAACGTTCAAGTTGGGCAGGTTCTTGCCGGTAACAACCGCATAAACCGTGCGGATTGCAGCCTCCATTACGCCGCCGGTTGCGCCGAAGATCGTGCCGGCGCCTGTGTATTGTCCCATCGGTTCATCATATTTGCCGTTTGGCAGGTTGACGAAATCAATGCCGGCCTGTTTGATCATGCGCGCCAGCTCCCTGGTGGTGAGTACGTAATCAACATCCTTGAATCCGCTGCTGTTCATTTCCTGTCGATTGCATTCATATTTTTTGGCCGTACAGGGCATGATGGAAACGACTACTATTTTTTGAGGGTCTATGCCGGCAGTTTCGGCGTAATAGGACTTTGCCAGAGCGCCAAACATTTGTTGCGGGGACTTGCAAGAGGAGAGATGGTCGAGCAGATCCGGATAGAAATTTTCGCAGAATTTGATCCAGCCCGGCGAACAGGAGGTGATCATCGGCAGTTTGCCGCCTTCTTTGAGGCGTTGCAGAAGTTCATTGCCTTCCTCAATAATAGTCAGATCCGCTGTGAAGTTTGTGTCAAAGACCTTGTCGAATCCAAGCCGACGCAGGGCTTCAATCATTTTGCCGGTAACAAGCGTGCCGGGGGGCATGCCAAATTCTTCGCCCAACACGGCTCTGATGGCCGGGGCTTCCTGGACGATAACATGTTTTTCCGGGTCCTGCAGCGCCTGCCATACTTTGGCGGTATCATCGCGTTCATATAACGCTCCAACGGGACAGGCCATTACGCATTGGCCGCAGTTCGTGCAGTTGGTTTCGTTGAGCGGCAGATTGAAAGCCGTTGTGATATGGACGCGATCGCTACGGAAAGAGGGCGACAACACGGCCGCCGTTTGGATGTCCTGGCAAACTGTTACGCAGCGATAACACTTGATGCATTTGCGCGAGTCGCGCACAATGGAAGGGCTTGATTCGTCAATCATATTTGCCGTTGCTTCTTCCTGATAGTCGAAACGCACGTTACGCAGCCCAACATGTTCGGCGACTTTTTGCAAGTCGCAGTTGCCGTTACGCACACAGATGTTGCATTCGGAAGGGTGGTTGGAAAGCAGCAATTCCACATTCAGCTTGCGCGCTTTTTGTACGCGGGCGGAGGTGGTTTTGACGACCATCCCTTCGCTTGCCGGAAAGACACAGGAAGCGACAAGATTTTTGGCATTGGCGACTTCAACGAGGCAAACGCGGCAGGCGCCGGGGAAATGATTGTGTTCGGCCCAGGCGCAGAGTGTCGGAATATGGATGCCGGCTTTTTTGGCGGCATCAAGGATGGTTGATCCTTCCGGGACGCTGACAGGGATT